>CAYZTJ010000012.1:0-40304 GCA_964481215.1 uncultured Nitrospira sp.
TGACAGGTATTTCTCAGGTGTGGTTGTTGCTTGTCTTCGGTGAGGGGAGTGAGAAAAAAATCTGGATTGAGCGCAATACACGTGGCTGGGGTTGTTCAGGCCCTGCTTATTGGAGCAGGGGGTAACGTCAGGCTGTCTGGGTTGGTGGTGAGCGGTCTCGGCACCCCCGGGATCGTGCTCGCGTACGGGTCTGCCTAATCTTCCGGGCGGTTCCACGTTCAGGTAACCATCGAACGCGGTTCACCCCGAAAGTCCATCCTCGGGCACGGGCCGCGACGAACCCGTGCCCGCAAGAGATCTAGAAAGGCGGTATTTCGCTACTGCCCTTTGCCTTCGGACTCGTGGATGACCCCCTGGAGCTGGTTGAGCAGATCCTTGAGCCGCAGTTTCGGATCGTTGGAGAACACAAAGGGCTTTGGCGTCGAGGCTTGCGGGTCCGGCTGCGAGCCCTGGGACTCGATCACGAGGCCGATCCCGCCCGGCTTGCCTTGCTGAGCTTGGCGTTCCAGCTCGCGGTCGACTCGCAGTCGCCTGAGCTCCACGCGGAGATCGCTCCAGCTTCGGGTCATGCCGTCCAGCCGTTCGACGGTTCCGCTCAGCCTGGCTAACCATTCTTCCATCTGTTTTTTTCGCTCGACCTCGGCTTTCTCGATCGCTTGCACCTTCTGTCGCTCTCGTTGCAGATTGCGCTGCGCGTCCTCGGCCGCTTGTTTCATTTCCTGGTAGGCTCCGCTGCTCACGCATCCCGACATCGCGACGGCGAATAGTCCCGCGGCACCATAGTGGAGCACGACTGTCTGTCTTTGTCGCGTGATGATCATGGTGAGTCCTCCTTCGTCTCTCAGGCTCGGGAGAGCCATCGACGCAAGTTGATCGCGCTGGCTGGCCTCATGTATTTAACCACCAAGCCCTCACCAGTTGTAAGTGCTCTACCACTTTCGGGTACTGTGAGTCTTGGCATACCTGAAAGTCATGAATCAGTTCACGAACAGGGGAGAACTATGGGAAGCGGTGTCTGGCCTTAACTTATTGAGAAATCGGGATGGGGGAGTCCGGTTGTGGTGGAAAAGCGGTACAAGGATGGAAAACGCTGAGACAGCGCTGAATCTACGCGGAGTCTTGAAAGTCAGCGCGGGCGCATCGCCGGATGCGCCCGCGCGTCGGTTGGTCAATTGGAGCGGCGACCGGGGCTGAACCTACTCCGTGGCGCCGCGGCGGCGAGGCCGCTTGGGGGTGGATTCAGACGGAAGATTTCTCGGTGTGGGCTCCATCTCCTCACTCTGGGACCGGGCGGCGTGGCCGATGCCACGGCTGGAGGCCAAGAGGACCTGCTTCCGGATTTCCTCGATTGAGGTCGATTGCTTCGAGGGATCGGTCAGTCCCAGCTGTTGCCATTGAATTCTGGGGGTTCGGATATGCGGCTTGGGCTTTCTGGACTTCGAATTGGCCCGCCACTTTGACGTCATTTTCATATCGATGTTCCCTTCTTGCCTAAAGGTCCCTACCGACTGCCGTGCTCCGTGCTGTGAGCGCGCCGAGAGGCCGAGCACCGGTCACGCCGCCGGCCTAAAAAGGGGCAGGTTGCGCGAAGGCAGGGGCGATATCGTGGCTCGTACAGCGGGTCAGTGTACCATGGTCCCGCGCTCAATTCATAGGGGGCGTTTCCCCCCTTGTTGTGATCGAGTCGGCCTGCAAATATTTGATTCAAAAAGAAAAAGTTGACATTGTCGCCGGGCTGGAGTAGAGTGGCCCTACGTGATGACCTCTTCGTCCGCTGGTTATCATGGCTCTATACACAAGCGGACATCGCGATCGCATCGCGACCAGGTCCTGTTTGGAGCGGACTCCCTCCCGATTCTGCCTCCCCTCGGTTCTCTGATCCCGTGACAATGCGATCAAACTGAAAGGATAGTGTTGTGCAGACTGTTACCACTACGTTTGATGGCCTTGGTCTATCCAGCGCTCTGTTGAGCGATCTGACCAGGGCTGGTTTTACTCACCCCACCTCCATCCAGGCGCAAGCCATTCCGCATGGGCTGGAAGGGCGGGACGTTCTGGGCTGCGCCCAGACCGGGACCGGCAAGACCGCCGCGTTCGTGGTGCCCATGATCGAGCGCTTGGCGGCAATGCCGAAGGGGCAGCCCCATGGACTGATCCTGGTGCCCACCCGCGAACTGGCGGCTCAGGTCCATGAGGTCATCGAGAAGCTCGGGCGATCGTCCAAGATTTTTTCCACACAGATTATCGGCGGGGCGGATATGCAGGCGCAGGTGCGCGGGCTCCGTCAGAAGCCGGACATCCTGGTCGCCACTCCGGGCCGACTGCTGGACCATATGTGGAACGGCACGGTCAATCTCGCCCTGATGAAGATCCTCGTGCTCGATGAAGCGGATCGCATGCTCGACATGGGCTTTGCGCCGCAGATCAACCAGATTCTGGAAGCCTTGCCGGAGGAGCGCCAGACCTTATTGTTTTCGGCGACCATGCCGGCCGATTTGGCGAGCTTGGCGCGCGCCAGCGTGAAGAATCCCGTGCAGGTGATGGTGGCGCGTCCGGCCACCACCGCGGAAGGCGTGACGCAGGCGGTTCACCATACCACGCCGGACAACAAGACCAATCTCTTGGTCTCGTTGCTCAACGAGGGGCAGGGAACCGTCCTGGTGTTCACCCGAACCAAGCATCGCGCCGACCGGCTCGGCCGTGTGCTGGGTACCGCGGGCCACAAGGTGGCGGTGCTGCACGGCAACCGGAGTCTCTCCCAGCGGCGATCCGCCCTGGACGGATTCAAGCGGGGCAGCGTCCGGGTCCTCGTGGCGACGGATATCGCCGCCCGCGGGATCGACGTGGCGAATATCGGCCATGTGGTGAATTACGACCTGCCGAACTGCCCGGAGGATTATGTCCATCGGATCGGCCGCACGGCACGGATGCATGCAAAGGGCCGGGCGACCAGCTTTGTGACGTCCGAGGATCGCGGGCAACTGCACGCGATCGAGAAGCTGTTGGGGCAGCGCGTCCCGGTCGCTGCCGGAAGCTCTGCGCCGGCGCACCAGTCGGGGCCGGCCCGGCATAGCCAACCGGAGCATCGGGCCCGTCCTCGGCACGAGCGGCCCCGCTCCCATCAGGGACGGGGACCCGGCAGTCACCCCGGTCGGCATCGCGCTCAGACTTCGAGTCAGGCCGATGACCAGCGCGGGGAAGGACTGCACCTGATTAAGTAGCCCTGGGTTGCCTCTGATGAGGCGAGGGAAGGCCCGCCGGCGTGAGCCGGCGGGCCTTTTTGTTTTTCATCGACAACAGATGCGATTGACACTGACCGCCTGATTACGATAGATGCGGTTGATCCGGTGAGTGCAAGCCGCATCGAAGCATAAGGAGCGACCCTCAATTCCAAGGGGGGCGGAAAGGCGTAGCAGTGAGGCCAATGGTCCGATGGGGGCTCTCGCGATGGGCGCTTCTTGGGCTCATCAGCGCAACAATTGGCTGTGGCGCCCTCTTCTCCTCCCTGGCGCCGGCCTGGAAGGACGTGGCGATCACCGATGCCAAGACCGTGTCAGGGAAATGGGAGGGGCTCCTGACCCGGCTTCCACGATCATGGCGTGACGACTGGGTGTCCATCACGATCGCCGAAGACGGCTCGTACACCTGGGCCAACTACCGGCAGATCGGAGCCTTTTCAGGTCAGGGCCGATTGGCGATCAGAGACGGCAGGTTCACGACGGTCGGAGACCGTGGCGGCGCGACGGGCACGCTCCATGTTGATGGCACGCGCCGAATGTTGCGCGTCGTCGGCCGATCGAAGGATGGCCTCGACGATATCGCGGAACTCGAACCGGTCAAGTAATACCCCCCGTACGGGGCTCGACCCCCCCTTTCGAGCAGACTCCAGCAGAGACAGCCCCGCTCCTGTGGAGCCCCACGGTCTCCGCCGCCTCCGCCGAAGTAACTCCGGCTGCGAAGGCCGGGCAGCCGTGGCTTCCTGCGTAGGCGGGAGATCCAGTGCTCGCCCCCTGAAACGTCGTCCTTTTGCCACGTCAGCCCAGTCTGGTCGCCAAACCACGCACAAGGCAGTCGCAGCCCCACTCGAAAGGTGGGGAGTCCCTGCATCAAGGCAATAGGCGATCGGCTCGCAAGGCGGTAGGCTCGACTGAGGACAGCGTGAGGCCCGACGGTCGAGACAGATGGGATGTGAGGAGTCGGTGACAGGGTTCGACACCAACGGATGGGAGGGAGGGCACCATGCACACAACTTCCTACATCGATGGGAGAAATCACCAGAGAGCGTTGATTTATGGCGTCGTCGGTGGGTTCGTCCTGCTGTGGTTTAGTCTGCTTCCCCCCGCCAAGACGGCGGAACTAACCCGCTATGCGGATCGAACGGGGAGTGTGTTTGCCCTGAACGCGCCCGATGAACTTATGACGATCGAGGTCTCCTCGGCGAGGCGCAAAGCCCAGCCGGTCCAGATCTCGCAGCGGGAACTGAGACAAACCATCAAGTCGGCGGCCCGGCAGCATCAGTTGTCCCCGGCCCTCTTGTGGGCCGTCATCCAAGCCGAATCGAATTTCAACACCGGCGCGGTCTCGGCCCGCGGCGCGCTCGGGTTGATGCAGCTCATGCCGTCAACGGCGGAGTTCCTCAAAGTCGAGAATCCCTTGAACCCCGTGGATAATATCCGCGGGGGCGCCCGGTATCTTCGCTACCTCCTCAATCGGTTCGACGACAATTTGCCGCTGGCGCTGGCGGCCTACAACGCGGGGCCGGCGAAGGTGCGGCGCCATCAAGATCAGATTCCACCCATTCCTCAGACCCAACAGTATGTCGAGAAAGTGCTGGCGCTGTACGATTCTTTCGAGTCTGGCTTCGCGCCGACCACGAGCTAGAGCCAGCGTCTCTTCCTGCTGAGGGAAGCCGGGTACAGCTCACGTCGGGTCGCGATGCACCGTGTCCGGAGAAAAGGCCGGGAGGCAAATCGCCACATACTCAGCGCCCTCGGGCGTCGGGCTGCTGTACCGGACCCATTCTCCACGTGACACCACCACGGCCTGCCCGGCGGTAACGTCCAGGGCGCCGCTCTGACTCTCCACGCGGAGCAGTCCCTTCAGCACCAACGTGTACTCATCGAACTCCGGGGTCTGGCCCGGTTCCACCCATCCGCCCGGACTCTTCATTCTGGCGATACTGACCTCAGGTGTTCGGCTGTTCACCCGACCGATGAATTCCTCGATAAGCTTCGGCTTGTTGCCGGCGGCTTGGATCACCGTCGGGAGTGGAATATGGCGCGGCATGTACGCTCCTTCACGTGGTCCTTGGTTGCCGATCGGATGTTTCTGCCAGCCAGCCTCGTCACGGGGGCAGTCGAGATCTGAGAAGCTCTGCCAGATCGTCGTAGCCTCGCGCTTCGGCGTCCTCCAGCGGGGAGGTGCCGTCATCCACGCGGGTGCGCGCGAGCGGATCGGCGCCGTGGGTGAGGAGGCATCGCACCAGCGAGGCGTCATGCTGGGACACGGCCCAATGCAAGGGCGTCCAATCGTTGATCCCACGCTGCTGCACGTCGGCGCCATGTTTGAGCAGCAGTTCCAGGATGGCCTCGATCTCGTCGCGATCGGAAGACAAGGCCGCGATCAGCGAGGGGAAGCCGTCGGACGCCTCGTAGTTGGGGTCTGCGCCCGCGTTGAGCAGGGCCTGAATACAGGAGAGGGGGCTCTGGCCGATGGCGTACCCGAGGCAGGTCTCGCCGAGCCCCCAGTCGGCGGGCATGGGTGAATTGGGAAAGTCCGGAGGGGCGCCCAGCAGAGACTGGAGCGCGTCAAGATCTCCCCGGAGAAAGGCGTCGTGGGCGGCGAGCGCTTGATGACTGTAGTCACGAGCGGCCATGAACATGCACGAAACGTCTGCGCTGGAGCCTCCGCGGCCGATTCTAGCACGGAAGCCGGCGGAGAGCCCGCCAACATTGCGGGGAGGGGGGAATTGGGATAGAGTGCCTGGCATGCCTCTCTCGCCGCAAGATCTTGAGCGCCTGATCCGGGCCGAACATTGGGACCCATGCGCGCTCCTCGGGCCCCATCCGCTCGATCTCACGGGGCGCGCCTCGGTCATCCGGGCCTTTCTTCCGGACGCCGAGGAGGCCACAGTGCTGCTCGATCCCCCGGACGAGAAGGCGATTCCCATGACAAAAATCCACGAGGCCGGCCTCTACGAGGCGACCGTCCAACGCGCCTTCGAGCCGACTCGGTATCGGATTCGAGTCCGAGATCGGTGGGGCGGGGTCACTGAACGGCATGACCCTTACGCCTTTCCCCTGTTCCTGTCCGACCTGGATCTCCACCTGTTCGGAGAAGGTCGGCACTATCGGCTCTACGAGCGATTGGGCGCGCAGATTGGGAGGGTGGCCGATGTCCCGGGCATCCACTTCGCGGTGTGGGCGCCCAATGCCCTCCGTGTCAGCGTGGTCGGCGACTTCAATGGTTGGGATGGGCGGCGCCATCCGATGCGCAACCGAGGCGGGACGGGCTTGTGGGAATTGTTCATCCCTGATCTCGGAGCGGGGGAAATCTACAAGTATGAAATTCGCGCCCGTGATCAGAGCCTGATGGTGCTCAAAGCCGATCCGTTTGCCTTCACCGCGGAGATACGGCCGAAAACGGGGTCGGTGGTCGCGCAGTTGGGCGGCTATCGCTGGGGCGATCGGCAATGGATGCAGGAGCGAGCCGCCCGCAATCCGCTGAACGCCCCGCTGGCCGTCTACGAGGTCCACCTCGGCTCGTGGATGCGCGTACCGGAAGAAGGGCACCGGTGGCTGACCTACCGGGAACTGGCCGCCAAGCTGATCCCCTACGTGCAGGACCTGGGGTATACCCATGTGGAGCTGCTTCCCATCACGGAGCATCCCTTCGACGGCTCCTGGGGCTATCAAACGACGGGCTATTTTGCGCCGACCAGCCGACACGGCTCGCCCCACGACTTCATGGCCTTTGTCGACGCCTGCCATCAGGCCGGCGTGGGCGTGATTCTCGACTGGGTGCCGTCGCATTTTCCCGATGACCCGCACGGGCTCTCCTGGTTCGACGGCTCGCACCTGTACGATCACGCCGATCCGAAGCAGGGCTACCATCCGGAATGGCACTCGCGCATCTTCAACTTCGGTCGCGCGGAGGTCCGCAACTTCCTGTTGAACAGCGCGCTCTTCTGGCTGGATCGCTATCACATTGACGGCCTGCGGGTGGACGCGGTCGCGTCGATGCTCTACCTAGACTACTCCCGAAAAGCCGGCGAATGGATTCCCAATCAGTTCGGTGGCAACGAGAACCTTGAGGCGGTCGAGTTTCTGAAGGAATTCAATGTGCTGGTCCATCGCGAACATCCGGGGGTGCTGACGATCGCGGAAGAGTCGACCGCCTGGCCGGGCGTGTCGCGACCGACCTACGTCGGCGGGCTCGGCTTCAGTCTCAAGTGGAACATGGGCTGGATGCACGACATGCTGGTCTACTTCTCGAAAGAGCCGGTGCATCGCCGGTTCCATCAACATCACATCACGTTCGGCCTGCTCTACGCCTTCAGCGAGAATTTCGTGCTGGCCCTTTCGCACGACGAGGTGGTCCACGGTAAGCGTTCTCTCCTCGACAAGATGCCGGGCGATCTCTGGCAGCGCTTCGCCAACCTGCGCGCGCTCTATGCCTTCATGTACGGGCATCCGGGGAAGAAGCTGCTCTTCATGGGCGGGGAGTTCGGCCAATGGTGGGAATGGAATCACGACTCGAGTCTGCAATGGCATTTGGCGGAGTATGAATCCCACCGAGGCGTGCAGCGACTCATCCGGGATCTCAATCGGCTCTATCGCGCGGAGCCCGCGCTCCATCAGGTGGACTTCACCTGGTCCGGGTTCCAATGGATCGACTTCAACGATGAGCTCCATTCGGTGATCGCCTTCATTCGCCGGGCGGAAGCCGCGGAGCGATTCGTCGTCTGTGTGTGCAATTTTACGCCGGTGCCGAGACCGGGGTACCGCATCGGCGTGCCGGCGCCCGGCTACTACCGCGAAGTCTTCAACAGCGATGCGAGCTACTATGGGGGAAGTAACGTCGGGAACATCGGCGGCGTCGCCTCGGAGGCCGTCGGCAGTCACGGATTCATGCAGTCCATCGTGCTCACCTTGCCGCCCTTAGGGGTTCTCTTCCTGAAGCCTGACTAGAACCTGTTTCAAACCCTCGCTTCTGCTACGGCGAACGATACAGGACCGCCTGCGTCGTTCTCGGCGCCCGAAAATCCGGGGTACCCATTGCTCCGGCAATGCAATGGGTCCCGATTCCAGCGAATACGCCTCCGGTTTTTCGGGGCCTGCGGCCTTGCACTCGGTCCCGTCTCCTTCGTCTCGCGACGAAGCGAGGGTTTGAAACAGGTTCTAAGGGCTGACGCACACCCTTCGGCCGTCCCCTTCGCCTTGCGTTTGCGTCTTCCATGCAGGTAAGATTGCCGATTCGAAGCGTCGGATTTTGAAACGGAATCGTTGAGAAACCGCGGGGTTAGCGGCGAGGACTACCGTGCGCAATCTCTCCTTGGCCGAGGTGTTCCAGCTCGGCTACTACTGGGAAACCAAGATCCTGCTCACGGCGGTGAAGCTTGACGTCTTCTCGGGGCTCGACCGGAAGTCGCGAACGGGAGAAGAGTTGGCTCAGAAGATCGGCGCCGATCCGAGGTCGCTCGGTCTCCTGCTCAACGCCTTGGTGTCCATCGGCCTCCTGACGAAGGACGGGGAGGGTTATCAGAACAGTCCGGTGGCCCAGCAACACTTGGTGAAGCACGAGCCGGAGTTTGTCGGCCACCTCCTGCTGCTGCATGACGCGGAGTGGGCCAATTGGGGGAAGCTTGAGGAGACGATCCGGACGGGTCGGTCGCCGGTCGACCGCCATGTGTTCGAAACCGACCCGGAGCTCGGGGCCAATGTGTTGGCGGTCTTGCATCGGATCGGTCAGCAGAGCGGACCGAGTTTCGCCCAGCGGCTGAAACTGGAGGGGGCGGGTAGCCTCTTGGATCTCGGGGGCGGTGCGGGCACCAACGCGATCGCCTTTTGTTCCGTCTATCCGAATCTGCGGGCGACGGTGTTTGATCTGCCCCAGACCCTGCGGGTGACCGAACGCACCGTCAAGGACGCCGGGCTCGATCAACGGATCGCTCTGAAAGGCGGCGACTTCAATCGCGACCCCCTCGGTGGTCCGTACGATGTCATTCTCATGTCGGACATCCTGCATTACCAGGATGGAGCGGGGAATGCGGCGCTGGCGGCGAAGTGTCTCGGTCACCTGAGTCCAGGCGGCCGGCTGATCATCAAGGATCGGTTTCTCGACGAGTCGCGGACCAGCCCGGCATGGACGACGGCGTTCGCGGTGCACATCCTCGTCAATACGGAGCGAGGGCAGTGTTTCACGACGACCGAGGCATTGGACTGGATGCGGAAGGCCGGGTTCGGCGCGGTGGCTGAGCTGGAACCCTGCGCCGTCGTGCAAGGGATAAAGCCGTAAGGAGTGAGGCGTAAGGGGCGAGAAAGGAGCGAGAGCAGAAGGAACGATGGCCGAGTTTCTGAAACAGCCGGGATTTTGGGGAACGCATGCCACGATGGGGGCGGATCTCAGCCAGACCATGGCGGCTCTCTTCACCGGCCTCTTCGTCATCGGGTGGATTCAGGCCCGTCGCGGCCAATCCGGCGCCCATCACTGGCTGATGCTGGGCGGCATGATCGCCATGCTGGCGTTCTTTACTTCCTACTACCTGTTCCGCCAATTGGGCGTGCTGGCTGTCGAGGGGAAGGAAGGATTCGGCGGCTCGCAAGCGCTCTACGACCACGTTTTCATTCCCGTCCTCATCCTCCATATTTGCCTCGTCATCGTCGGGCTGGTGATGGCGATCTACATGATCGTGCTGGGGTTCCGCGCACAGATCATCGAAGGCGGGCGACGGGCTCTTCGGACCGGGGCTTTGCTGACCTCGGGTGGGACCATCGCCAAAGTTTTCGGCGGCATTGTGGCGGTGGTCATGCTCCTGTTTGTCTCCCGGGTGGCGTCGGCCGGGTTTTCCTCGCGGAAGCTGACGGTCTATCTCGGCCTGCTGGGGCTCGTCGCCATCGTGTTTGCGATCGAATTCGCCATCCAGCGGGTCTGGCCCGATGGAGGGCAGCGCCACCGGGCCCTCGGTCGATTCACGATGCTGGTCTATTGCATCTTGTTCATCACCGGCAGTTTCACCTACGCGATGCTGTACATTCTCTATCCAGGAAAGATAGGGTAGGAAGAAGGCAACGGATGAAGGGTGAGTGATGAACGAGGAAGGAAGAATCGCGTCTCCGTTCAGCGTTCCGCCTTCATCGCTCCGCGCTTCGTTCTTCGTCTGCGGCTGCGGGCGGTGGATGCATACGCAGGGGATCGAGGAACAGCCCGGGCTGTCGGCCGATCATTGGCTGGTGCGATCGGAATGTTGCGGGTGCCATTGGCGGGTGGGGTTGGAAGTGAAGGCCGACTCGGCTGGGTCCTTCGTCGATCGCCTCATGTGGACCGATGAAGCCCGCCATCTCCTCGATCGCATGCCGCCCTATGTCCAGGGACTCTTACGTCCGAGCGTCGAGGACTATGTCCGGGCGAACGGGACGCAGATCGTCACGGCGGAGCTGTTGGGCGAAGCGCGGCGCGGCGGCGGGGTTCGGTGGGACGCCGACGCGGAGGCGCGATTGAGTCGCGTGCCGGCTTCGGTGCGGACCATGGCCAAGGCGGAACTGGAAAAGACGGCGTTGGAGCGAGGGCAATCGGCGGTCACCGTCTCGCTCATGGAAGAATTAAAGGCTCGCTACTTCGGCATGGCGGCGCAGAAACAGTAACGGGCGACGAGTGACAAGTTCTCGAGGGGTAAGTAGGGGAATGCCAGCTGATCTGACGCGTCACGCGTCACGGGTCACGCGTCACGGTTGACGATGTTGCACCGAATGACTTTGCGAGTCTTGCCGCGGCTGACGCTGGCGGTGACGTCGGATGAAGTTCGCCGTCGGAAGCGATGGGTGATGTTCATCGCCGGGTTCGTGGCCTTTGCGCTCTATCGCCTGGCAAAACGGCTCTTCCCCCTTGAGCAAGCGATCCCCTTGCTGGCGGTCAGCGGTGTCATCGCGGTGATCGGCGCCTTGGTGGCCTATGGTATCGGTCGCACTGCGGGCTGGCGCAAGATCGTCGCGCAGGATGGATGGATGCGGCTCGGATGGATCTCGGGCTGGATCGGGTTCGCCTACGGGGTCCAACTCTCCCTCTTGGTGCTCGCGCTGTTGAAATTCGTGGCGCAGTATGACTTTCTCCAACATCCCGATGGGCCGGCCATGATGGCCGTGATCATCGCCTGCACCTCCGTCGTGCGGGATGCCTTTGAGATCGGGGTTGTTCGGCGGATGCAACTCGAGGGGAGTCCGGTGCTCACGTTCCCCAGCGGGGCTCCGTTGCGCGCGTTTCTGGGACAGCACCCTCTGCCGCTGCTGAGGTGGGCGGCCGGCGGCGCGGTAATCTGCGGGACTCTTGCCCTGTTCAGCGCAGGGTTCGGAGGATGGGGGAATACGGTGCTCGTGCAGTTGATCCTGATCGGATTGGTGGCCGGCACCATCACGCTGCCGGCATTCTTAAAGGGGGAACAGCCCGCCGTGCCCTGGCAGGCGAGTTTGGGGCGGGTCGGCCCGGCGGAGCTCTTCCGGTTCTGGTGGTGGCCGGGGCTGGCTTTTGCCGCCACCTACTATCTGGTGGTCGCGGGGGCGCACGCGTTTCTGATTCCCTCGATGCCGCCGTCGCCGAGCGCGCAGGCCGTGACGGGCGCGGTGGTCGGCGGATTGATGGCGGCCTACGGATATTACTTAGGACATCGGCGGCACGTGGAAGATCAGGTGGAACGAGCGGCGCCGGCATCGTTGCTGCGCTGTCCCTTTGTCATGCAGCTGCTGTCGAGCGGAGGCGCGAAGGATCGCATGCCGGTGGCGTCGGCCGACGCCGCGTTGGGAGAGGCAGGGCGACGTGCGTAGGCACAGCGCGCGCATCATCAGATGGAGTGAACAGGTGCGGAACCGCCGCCTTTGCTGGGCGGTGGCCGCCGGCGTGATGTGTCTGGTCGGGCTTGCGCTCGCCGGACCCGGATGGGCTGGACCCGAGGCCGAACCCTCGACCGATGTCTATTATCAAACGCCCGGCGTGCCCTCCGGCCCCGCCGCGCCCTCGCCCGATTCCGCCGCCTATCCCCGCTATGGCTCGTTCGACAACCGCACGTTTGTCTGGTTCGTGACCCAGCAGCACACCTATTTCGGCGGGTTCGTCCTGTCCTTGCCGCTGTTTTGCGTGATCCTGGAGTTTGCCGGTCTCATCATGCGGGATCGGACCGCGGCTCATCGCTACGATCGCATGGCGCGGGATTTCCTCCGCGTGGCGCTGCTGGCCATGTCGCTCACCGCCGTCGTCGGCAGTTGCATGCTCGGGCTGTTCATCTGGTTCTATCCCAGTTTCATGAAGTATATGGGCGGGACCTTCAAGAGCATGATGCCGATCTATGCGCTGGTCTTCTCGGGCGAGGCCCTTTTGTTGATCGCCTACTACTACACCTGGGATCGCTGGCAGGCGCCGGCCTTGAAATGGATTCACGCATCTCTGGGCGTCGTCGCCAACGGGCTCGGCGCGGTGTTGCTGTTCCTGGCCAATGCGTGGATCGCCTTCATGATGTCGCCCGCCGGCGTCGACGCGCAGGGGCGTTACTTGGGCAACGTGTGGCATCTGCTGCATTCGGCGCTCTGGAATCCGCTGAACGTGCATCGATTTCTTGCGGACATCATGTCCGGCGGCGCCGTGGTCATCGCCTACGCCGCGTATCGCTTTTTGACGACGGAGTCCGAGGAGGAGAAGGCCTACTACGACTGGGTCGGCTACGTCTTCTTGTTCGTCACGGTCTGCGCCCTCCTGCCGATGCCCTTTGCGGGCTACTGGCTGATGCGCGCGGTCTACAGTTTTCGCCAGAGCATGGGTGTGACGATGATGGGTGGGCTCTTGACCTGGCTCTTCGTCGTCCAGGCCTTGCTCATCGGCGTGCTCTTCATGGGGATCAATTACTATCTCTGGCAGAGCATGGCCCGGATGCAAGGCGGGGCCCGGTATGAACGCATGCAGCGCGTCATCTTGATCGGGCTCACCGGGTGCCTCATGGTGTGGCTCACGCCGCATACCATCATGATGACGCCGGCTGAGGTGAAGGCGATGGGCGGCGCCCAGCATCCGGTGATCGGCAATTACGGGGTGATGTCGGGCAAGAACGGCGCGATCAATGTCATGATCTGCCTGACCGCCTTGAGCTATATCTGCTACCGCCGGGCCAATCGATCGATCGTGGTGCCGTGGAAGCGACAGGGAGATCTGGCCTTGGCCCTCTTGTTCGGAGCCGGGCTGGCGAACATCATCTGGTTGGCGGTGTACGGCTATTATCTGCCCGCGGCCGTGCGGGTGGGGCTCTCAGGCCCGCAGGCCTGGACGACCCTGACCGTACTGGTCGGCGGCCTCCTGTTGAATCGCGCCATGTTGCGCGGCGCGAAGGTGCAGGGGCCGATCCAATGGGGAAAGATGCCGGTCCGAGGGATGGTCACCTTGTTCGGGTTGGCCGCGGCCTTTACTTGGGTGATGGGCCTCATGGGGTACATTCGCTCGTCCGGCCGGCTCAACTGGCATGTGAGCGAGCTCATGGCGGATGCCTCGCCCTGGTCTTTTACGCCTTCGTTGGCCTTTGCCGCCAAGATGGTCACGCTGAACATGGTGGTCTTTTGGTTGGCGGTCTACGTCCTGTTCCGGCTGAGCGCGCGGGGGGAGCAGACCGAACTGATTGGGCAAGGACAGGCGGAGTCGCCTCCGCCGCTGGCTTCGCCGGCCTCTACAAAGGGATAGATGCATGCAGCATGATCGACCGCATTCCGGAACACCGAGCATCCTCCTGGGTCTGTTGTTGAGTCTTGTCTGTGCCTGGCCGGCCGGCACATCCGTGCAGGCGGGTGCGCCGCTTGTGGTGCTTGAAGATTTTCGCGCCAAGGAGGCGGATGGATTCCCCTCGGGCTGGAAGGGGGAAGGGGCGCGGAGCCAGGAGGCGGCCCATCGCGCCTACAAGGTGCAGACGGAAGGCGAGCAGGCCTTCTTGGCCGCGCGGCAGGCGGACCAGCGTGTGCATAAGAAAATTGCCTGGGATCCGAGGACGCATCCCTTCCTGACCTGGAAGTGGCGGCTCAAAGCGGCTCCCGCGGGCGCCGAACCCATCGCCGCCGTGTTCGCGTCTCTGGACACCGACCTCCTGGTTATTCCGGTGTCCGACAAGTATGTGTGGAGCAGCGCGAAACCCAAGGGAACGGTGACGGAGGGCGGGCTCTTCTCCGCCTCCGAAATCGTGGTGCGCACGGGCGCCCAGCCGATCGGGGAATGGATCGAGGAACGAGTCAACGCCTACGAAGACTTCAAACAAATCCATAAGCACGAACCCGGCGTCCAAGCTTGGGGCGTCTCGGTCTTTGCCGGGCCCGGAGTGGAAGTCGACTTTGCCTCGATCAGCGTTTCCGCCAATGAGCGATGAACGCCGGAAAAATTTTCGACATGGTCTTCGGCGTCGCGGTGATGGGGACCGTGGGGGCCTTAATCGGCTTGTTGATGGGTGGGCAGGGCCCGATGATCGCCGCGGCTATGGGGATGGCGCTGGGGCTGGTCGTGGGCCTCTTCGGCGGCCGCCGATTTCTCGTGAGCATTCTCGTGGGGACCGTGCTGGGAGGCGCGTTGGCTTGGCTGCTCGCCGGGCCGGATCGCATCTCGTATGGCGCGGGGGCGGGCGCGGCGATGGGGGGGTTCCTCGGGGTGCAGATTTCGATGTTGCTGGATATGAGGAAGGAACGAAAACAGGCGGGGGCTGCGGCGGCTGAGGCCAACTCGGCGTCCCCTGGAGAGTGAAGCCCGGAGGCCGGTAGGAAGACCACATGGAAAACAAAGGCGTGCTCGTCGGATCGATCATTTTCGTCTTTGCGTCGTTCATCTTCATGATTGCCGCGCTGGTGTACGAATCGTACAAGGCCAAGCAGATGCGGGAACTGGCGGCCACGATCAAGACGGAGACCAAGGCGGCCTCGCAAGCGGTCACGCGCGACTATTCCATGTTCAAGACTGTGGTCGGCGACGATGGGCGAGAGATGGTGCTGATCCCCGAAGGCCCGTTCACGATGGGGGCGAGCGACGGGGATCCCGACGAGACTCCGGAGCACCAGGTGTTCTTGAAGTCCTTCTATCTGGACAAGAAAGAGGTCACGCAGGCCGAATACGAGCGCTACGTCAAAATGACCAAACGCGGGAAGGCCTTCGTGCCGGTCTTTGAGGATGATATCTCCAAGATCCAAGGACCGGAGCTGCCGGCCATGGGGATGTCCTGGACCGATGCGGAGGCCTATTGCAAGTGGGCCGGCAAGCGGCTGCCGACCGAGGCGGAGTGGGAGAAGGGCGCGCGCGGGGAATCCAAGCGGAAGTACGCATGGGGAGATCAGTTTGAAATGGGACGGGCCAATCTCGAAGGCAACGAAGACGGGTTTCAATACCTGGCGCCGTCGGGCGCCTTCGAATCCGGCCGAAGCCCCTATGGGCTCTATGACATGACCGGCAATGTGGCCGAGTGGGTCGCCGATTCCTACGACGAGAACTACTATCGGAAGACGCCCTATCAGAATCCGACCGGTCCTGAGACCGGCGACCACAAGGTGATCCGAGGCGGCTCCTGGCGTGAAACGTCGCAGAATGCCAGGTTGACGAAGCGATTCCAAGCTCGCATCTGGCGGACGGACGCGACGATCGGCATCCGCTGCGCGAAGGATGCCGATGAGTCGGTCAAGGGCCCCTCGACCGCCCGCAAGGGATAACGACCGCGCCGCTTTTTGTGCGCGAGTCTTTCGCCCGCCTTCGCAAGAGGCCACGGCTAGGAGGCCGTGGAGGAATACGGAGCGGGTGTCCGCCGAAACCTTGCCGCCTCCGCTTAAGCTTCGGCGGCCCACCGGAGCCTTGGCGAAGGTTGGGGTGAAGACGGACATGCTTCGGCGTGATCCGCCGAAGTAATCACATGCGAGGGGCCGCGGCCGTAATGCCGCAGGGCTCCACGTTTTTCGTGACCGCCGATGCTCGAAACTCGATTCAAGATCGCCATGTGGGTGGCCGTGCTGGTCTTCGCCAGCTTCCCGATCATGGGGATTATACGCGGCACCATCCTGCCTCCGGTCGAGGAGGAGGTCACACCCCCAACCGATGCCGCGCGATCAGATGGGGGGCCATCTGATCAACCCACTCCTGACGAGATGGTGCAGATCCCCGCAGGCGAGTTCGTTCGGGGAACGGGTCACGGCGGCTACGACGAGCAGCCGGAGCGGCGGATCTTCCTCGATGCCTACCAGATCGACCGCTACGAAGTAACCAACTACCACTATCAGCAGTTTGTGCAGGCGACGGGACATCGCAAGTCCGGTCCGCCGTCGAGATATGCCAAGAATATGTCCAAGATGCGGGGCGTCAATCAGCCGGTCGTCTATGTCTCGTGGGACGATGCCGAAGCCTACTGCCGCTGGAAAGGCAAGCGGCTGCCGACCGAGGCGGAGTGGGAAAAGGCGATGAGGGGCGGCGACGGACGCTTATGGCCCTGGGGGAGCCAGTTGGATTGGTCCGCCTCCAATCGGGCGCACGTCAACGATGGCTATGAAGCGGCGGCGCCCGTTGGAGTCTTTGCCAAGGATGTAAGTCCATTTGGGGTTGCCGACGGGGCCGGTAATGTCATCGAATGGGTCGCGGATTGGTACGGAGAAGAGGCCTACCGAGACTCAGAGGACCGCAATCCCAAGGGTCCCGATCACGGCACCTTCCGGGTCATGCGGGGAGGAGGGTATACCACAACCGGAGTAGATGTGCGGGTCACGAGCCGGAGTAAGATGGTGCCGGATTTTCGCGATGAAACGATCGGCTTCCGATGCGCCAAATCGGGCAGCGGAGAGGACGGATTTGTAAGCGGTGAGGGGCGAAATGCGGCGCCCGAGAACGGGGGAAAACCTACAGAAAATCAAAATAGTAGAGGATGAGGAACACGGCCAGAATCATATTGACAACCATCCCGGCCAAAACTATAATGTCGAACAATTTTGAGTTTTTCTTGGCCCGGATGTCTTCGTTCGCCGACGTCATGGCAAACGGATACCATAGAGTCTGGGGTCTGTCAAGATGAGGCGAAAGAAATTAGATAACGACTGCCATGCCGCCTCAGTCAAGGCTTCCGGCCAATCTCATCGACATTAGGTCTACGTGATTCATCTATAAGGAGATTAACAGATGGCGACGCAAACCGCTGACAGCGAAATGAAGATTAAGATCGGGAAGATGATCTTCTACATCACGACCGCCGTGAGCTTCTGGTTTTTTTATTGGTTTGCCGGCATTCAATGTCCGTGCTGATCTCTTTGAGGTAAAGGGGGCCGTCCACAATGGGTAAGACAATCATGTACGTGATCGTGTCGTTGGCCATCTGTCTGACGTATTTTACTCTCGTCGATCACTTCCTGATGGACATGCAGGGGTTGGACTATTGGTATCTGTTCAGGAAGTAGGCGGAGTGAGTTTGTGGGATGAATTGTGACTGTGATTTTCTTGCTGGGAAATTAGGGAGGTAAGCCATGGGTCGTATAACCCGGAACAAAGTGCTGGCATTCGTGGCGTTGGGCGCGATGATCAGCCTCCTCCTCCTGCCCGTTCTGGTCTCGTTGCCGGCCTTCGCCAGTGGTGGCGGAGAGGCGCCGGCGGCGCCGCCGCCGGATGCGGCCAAGAAGGACGGTGAGGGGAAGGATGCGGCAAAGGTCGAGAAGGCGCGCGATGTCTATTACAAGACCGAGGGAGTGGTCGTGGGGGCGCCCGCGCCAAAGACGACCGACGGCCCGAAGGACTATCCTCGATACAACTTCGAGAGCCGCGTGTTGCTCTGGTTCGCCAACCAGCAGCACCTCTATTACGGCAGCTTCGTGTTGGCCGTGCCGATCTTCTGCATGATTGTTGAGTTCATGGGGATGGTCACGAAGGATAAGGCGATGGGCAAGAAGTACGATCAGTTGGCCTACGACTTCGTGAAGATCAGCTTGACGGCCTATTCGTTGACGGCCATCTTGGGCGGTATCTTGATCTTCACCTTCTTGACGCTCTACCCCGCGTTCTTCGGCTATCTCTCCAGCATCTTCCGTCCGGTCATGCACATCTATGCGTTGATGTTCGTGGCGGAGAGCGGAACCCTCTACATCTACTACTACGGGTGGGACAAGATGAAGGAGGGGTTCCTGAAGTGGATCCACTTGAGCATGTCGGTCATCTTGAACGTGATCGGTACGGTGCTCATGTTCCTGGCGAATTCGTGGATCGGCTTCATGATGTCCCCGGCCGGGGTGGATGAGCAGGGGCGGTTCCTCGGCAACATCTGGCACGTCATTCATACGGCCCTCTGGAATCCGCTGAACGTCCATCGCATTCTGGGCAACATGGCCTTCGGCGGCGGCGTCGTCGCAGCCTATGCAGCCTATCGGTTCCTGGCCTCCAAGACCGATGAGGATCGGGCCCACTACGATTGGATGGGGTATATCGCGATGTCGCTCGGCGTCGCGTTCTTGATTCCCTTGCCCTTCGCGGGCTACTGGCTGATGCGTGAAGTCTATGCGTATCGGCAGCAGATGGGCATCACGCTTATGGGCGGCCTGCTGGCTTGGTTGTTCATTATCCAGGCGACCATGATCGGAATTCTCTTCTTGAGCACCAACTACTATCTCTGGCAGGCGCTCGGTCGGATGCGCGGAGCCGAGAAGTACTTCAAGTACATCAAGTATATGGTGTTCATTCTTGTCTGCGGATTCTTGATCTTCATCACGCCCCACACCATGGTCATGACTCCTGCGGAATTGAAGGCCATGGGTGGTCAGCAGCATCCGGTGTTGGGCAACTATGGCGTCATGTCGGCCAAGAACGGCGGCATCAACGTCATCATTACCACGACCGTGCTGAGCTTTATTTGGTATCAGCGCGGCAATAAGGTGTCGACCGTTTCCTGGTCGAAGTTCGGCAACATCTTCATGGGCGTGTTCTTTGCTTGCGCCTACACCAACATCGTCTGGCTCGCGATTTACGGCTACTACATTCCGGCCAACGTGCGAGTCGGCCTCTCGGTGCCGCAGGTGGCGACGACACTCTCCTGTCTCTTCTTCATGGGGGGGCTCAACCTTGTCATGCTGAAGGGCGCCAAACAGATGGGTCCGATCGAGTGGGGCAAGATCTCTGCGCGGTCGCAATACGCGCTCATCATGTTGGCGACAGCCTTTACCTGGATGATGGGGCTGATGGGCTATATCCGCTCGTCGGTCCGTCTCTTCTGGCACGTCAATGAAATCATGCGCGACAATTCGCCTTGGGCCTACACCCACACGGTCGGCTTTGCGGCGAACATGATTTCGTTCAACGTGTTGTTCTTCTGGGTTAGCATTCTGTTCGTATTCTGGCTCGGCACGCTGGGGGTGAAGAAGGCCCCGGTCGAGGCGAAAGTCACGGTACCTGGCCAGGCTCCTCAGCCGGCTGTGGGCCATTAATGTAGCAAGCTCCCAATCGAGGGCGTCTCGTCCGTCATGCGGATGAGACGCCCAGGAGGGTTCTCGTGATTGAGTTACTGAAGGCAGCGCTTGACCTAGGGTTGTGGCCCCTGGCCATTCTCGTCGGATTTCTCGTCTATTTTATGGTCGTCAAGCATGACCGGCAGGCGGCGTTCAAGACATTTATCGGAACGATCGCGGCCGCCATGCTCTTCATCGCGATTGCCAACTACAAGATGAACTTCTTCGGCGAGTCCCGGCTGTTGCCCGTCTCGCTGGTGATGATCACCTCGTTGGCCTTCATGATGGCGCTCTATTTTTCGAAGATCGCCCCGCTCTTTAAGATCGGCGGGATGATGTTCTTCGTCGCGGCCGCCTTGTCGGGTTACGGAAACTGGTTGCCGCAGGTCGAAGGTGGATTTCCTCCGAAGGAAGAGAAGCTCGATTTTTCCAGCATGACTCCGCAACAGTTGGCCGATGAGGGCGAGAAGATCATCTTCGGCGGCATCGGTCAGAGCAAGACGCAGGGCGCCATCGGCAAGGGGCAATGTCCCCTCTGTCACGGATTCCAGCAGGGCTTCCTCAGCGAGCGGGCGCCGAACCTCTGGGGCTTGCCTGGTCGTTTGGATGAGCGCATGAACGACCCGCGTTATCACAAAGGAAAGCCCGGTGACCGCGATACGGTTGAGAAAGAAGCATTCGCCGGCTCGGGTACGGCGGAAGTCGGTCAGGAATACATTGCAGAATCGCACTCCTGTCCCAACTGTTTTGTGGTGGCAGGGTTCGGCGTGAAGGGCACGAACGATAAAGAAAGCCCAATGCCGAAGATCCATAAGCCGCCGATCAGTTTGTCGTTGCCGGAATTGGCTGCGGTGGACACCTGGATCTATGTCCGCGAGGGGAAGGAGGCTCCCTCCTACGAGGACATTATCAAGTCGTACGAGAAGTTCATCCCGGAAGCGGATCGGCCAAAGATGCAAGAGGATAAGCCGGCCGGTGCGGCCAGCGCCTTGATGGCGGATGGAACGGAACCGGTCGATCAGATCTTCGCGAAGGCGCAATGCGTGGCCTGCCACACGATTCCCGGCATTCCTGGAGCGGTGGGAACGATCGGTCCGAAGCTTGAAGAGGGCACGAATGCGCCACTCCGAATTAAAGACCCGGCGTACAAAGGCACGGCCAAGTCGACCCCAGAATACATTATGGAGTCGGTGGTGACCCCGAGCGCCTATGTGGTGAAAGGATTCCCGGATAATACGATGCCGAAGGTCTTCGGTCAGAAGTTGAGCGCCGGCGCCATCAAGAAAATCGTCGACTATCTGTCCAAGGTTCAGACGGGCAAGGCGCCGCCTCCGATCTCATAACGATACCGATGAGCTGATTTGAGTCGCATCCTGACTCATGGCTTTCACGTAGGAGAGTGATCCAATGAAAGGCATAATGTATCTAGGCGCGTTGGTGGGTGGCATAGCCATCCTCCTTCTGGTCAGCATGATCACGGGGGTCATTCCTCCCGACACCATCAGGCTGGTCGAAGGCTATATGCCGATGCAGATGGTCTTCGAGTTGGCCTGTTTTGTGGCCGGCTTCACCGCCATCAGCTATCTCTTGAATGCGGCGGGAACACCCATGCCTCGGTTCTGGCAGGGGATCCTGTTTTGGTTCTTTGTGGCGGCCTATCTGAAGTACAGGGTCTATCCGCCGATTCCATTCAGCGTCCGCGCCATGTATGGAACGGTCTCGGCGGTCGCCGTATTCATGTGGATGTCCAGCAATGAAGAAGATTGGAAGAAGTTTCGTCAGCCCATTCTCAATGTGCTGGATGCAGGGACCGGCTTTCACAAGGCGGTGAGGACCATCGCATTGATCCTGTTGCCGATCCTCATCGGCGGGTTCTCCTTCTTGTCCATGAAGCCGTCGAGTGAGGAACCCATTGAGCTGCGGACGGTCCATCCGGCGCCTCCGGCCAGCACGAAGGTTCACGGCAAGACCTATGTGCTCCAGACTTCGCAGAATCCATACCGGGTCAATCCGGAAGGAAAGTACGATCAGGAGTACTCGAATGCTCGGATCGTCGAACAAGCGATGGGGCGGTTGATGAAAGCGGATGCCAATCCCTGGGATCCTAAAGCCGAGGGCTATCTGAAGTATGTACGTGAAGGTGGAGAGATTTTCTTTCAGAATTGCCACTTCTGTCATGGGGACAACCTGAACGGCCGTGGACTTCACGCCTTTGCGTTTAACCCGATTCCTGCAAACTTTACCGATCCGGGAACGATTGCCCAGCTCCAGGAGACCTTCATTTTCTGGCGTGTGTCTAAGGGAGGGATTGGTCTCCCGAACGAAGGCTTCCCCTGGGCTTCCGTGATGCCGCCGTGGGAACAGCACTTGACCGTGGATGAAATCTGGAAGGTCATTCTCTTCGAATATTGGCATACCGGATATTATCCTCGGACTTGGGACTAATCTCATCGCCTAAAAAGATTGGAAGAGGTACGTCCATGAGAAAAGGTTTGATGACAAGCAAGATCGGAATCATTCTGATGGGAGCCATCGGAATGACCATGGTGGCGGGGAGCGCCGGCATGTGGTCCTTCGCCCAAGAGGGCGGAGGCTTGCCGGAGGGCTTTCAGAAAGGCCAGCTGGCCAACCTGCCGTCCGCCGAAATGATCGAGGCGGGGAAGCGGGTTTACTTTACGAAGTGCGTGTGGTGCCACGGCGTCGAGGGATCGGGGGATGGTCCGGCGGCAGACCGCCTGTGGCCGCGCCCGCGAAACTTCAACCAGGGCACGTTCAAGATTCGTCACACGGCCAGCGGCGAATTGCCGCTCTTCGATGCGACGAAGCCGGTCGCCGGACAGAACGATCTCTTTGAGACCGTGACGCACGGCTTGCCCGGTTCCGCGATGCCCCCGTGGGACGGTATCCTCACTGAGGAGCAAAGGCTCCAAGTCCTCTCCTTTGTTACCACGCAGTTGGTGAAGGATCGGAAGTTCGACGATAAGGCAAGCGAGTCCCAGACGGTGCTCCAGTTGGCGAGCCTCAAGCCGGTGGCTGCCAGCAAGGAAAGCCTCGAAAAGGGCGCGCAGCTGATCGTGGACAAGAAGTGCATTGAGTGTCATGGAACGGACGGCCGCGGTGATGGGAACGCCTTCAACCTGAAGGACGACTGGGGCTTCTCGATCCAGCCGGCCAACTGGCACAAGTGCTGGAATTTCCGGGGAAGCCGCCGCGATCCATACAACGTGAAGAACATTTTCCGAACGTTTTCGACCGGCGTCAATGGGACCCCGATGCCCTCGTTCGCGGACAGCACGTCGGTCGAGGAGCGGTGGAACATCGCGAACTTCGTCAATTCCCTCTGTGAGCGTGATTTCGAGGGAAACCCCTTGCCGATCGATCCGCTCACCGATAAGCCGAAGATTAACTTCGTGATTCCTTCCGCTCCGGTCGAGGGGGAAATCTCCGACGATCCCGAGAATGACATGTGGAAGAATCAGGGCCGACGGTATGTGGCTATGGGCGGCCAGATCACCCATAAGCCGCGGAACTTCGTCAACCGCATCGACGACATCTGGGTCAAGTCCCTCTACAACGACAAGAACGTCGTGTTCTTGATCCAGTGGGATGACCGCACCAAGAGCGTGGCCGAAGGCAAGCTCCCGTGGGAGCCGACGCAGGTCAATCTGGATCAGGTCAAGGAGCAGGATCCGAAGACCGGCGAAGAGGGCTCGATCGCGTCGCAGCAGAACAAGTATGCGGTGTACAACGACGCGATTGCCTTCCAATTCCCCGTCAAGTGGCAGGAGATTCCGCCGCCCTTTAAGCCACGCTATCTCTGGGGCGATCAGAAGTTCGCGGCAGATATTACCAAGTGGGAAGCCGATGGATCCATTCGGTCCTTTAAGGGAACCGGGTGGGATCAAGATTTTGAAGAACGCGAAGATTTTAATGAAAAGGTGAAGGTGCTCAAGGGCGAGTGGAAAAATGGTCGTTGGTCCGTCATGATCAGCCGTCCGCTCAAGGGCGATTACGACGAAGACACGCAGTTTGACATGGGGAAATATATCCCGACCGTGTTCTTCGCCTGGGATGGTCACAACGGCGATGCGGGTCGGAAGATGGCCGTGTCGGCCTTCTACTACACCTTCCTGCAGCCGCCCATCCCGAGAGAAGTCTATATCTATCCGGTGCTGATCGGCGTCGGGGTCATCATCCTCGAGGGATGGGTCCTGACCCGACGGGCCAACAAGAAGAAAGGCAAGACGATCTAAGCCGCTTCTTGTCGTCCGTTCGTTTTGCAAGGGGGTGGGTGTCAAAGCCCACCCCCTTGGTGTTTTATGCGACTACCCTACGATGATGTCACCGCGGTCGTGCTCGCCGGCGGCCAGAGCCGCCGCATGGGCCAGGATAAGCGGCGGCTGGAAGTGGGCGGCGTCCCGCTTCTCCAGCGCGTGCTGTCCGTCCTGGAACCACTCTTCCAGCGTCGGGTCATCGTCGCAGCCGACCGGGACCCATGGCTTGAGGCCTTCGGTCTGGCAGTGTGGACCGACATTCGCCCCGGGTTGGCCGCTCTGGGAGGGCTCTACACGGCACTGACCCACAGCAAGACCGAGCGGATCTTTGCCGTCGCTGCCGATATGCCCTGTCTTGACGCGCGGGCGATCGCCTTGATGGTGGAGCGTTCGGCTCAGGCCGACGTCGCGATGGCCGCTCTCTCGACGGGGGTGCAGCCCATGCATGCCGTCTACGGCAAGGCCTGCTTGCCGGCGCTCGAGCGCATGATCGAGCAGGGTAATCTCTCGATCCAGGATCTTCTCCGCGAGCCATCGCTCCGGATTTCCCTTGTCGAAGAGGTCGAAGTCAGAGCGGTCGACCCGCATCTGCTGTCGTTCCTCAACATCAATACGCCCGCTGATCTGGAAATGGCCAGGAAATTGATCGAGCCGCGCACGCATGCCGATGTCCCCCGCCGGTGATCCAGCTCGCCGAATCGTCGTGTTGCATCCGGGGACGCTCGGAGACCTGCTCCTGTCGCTTCCCGCGATCCGCGCGATTCGTGGCCGCTGGGCTGGCCGCAGACTCGATCTCGTGACGCGGGAAGAACTCGGCGCCCTGCTCCAGGACTGCGGAGAGGTCGATGAGGCGCGCTCAATTGACCGTCAACCTTGGGCCTCATTGTGGTCTCCGGCGGAGGACTGGCCGCAGGAGCTGCGAACTCAACTGGCAGCCTGTGATGCGGTCGTCGCATGGGCCTTCCAGGGCCAGGAGAATCTTCGTCGAGAGCTGGAAGGCATCGGAGTTTCCGATGTCCGATTCGGATCCCCTCATGGGGCGAATCTCACACAGATCCATCAGCGTGATCGCTATGGAGAGGCCGTCGGCATCGGTTTTCCGATGCAGACCCTCGGCGGTTCGGTGCGAGTCCCGGAGCGGATTCGGAAGGAGGCGCAGGACCTTCTGGGCCGAGTGGGACTTTTCACAAATGGTTCGATCGTGGCCGTGCATCCGGGGGGCGGGAGCCGCCATAAGTGTGTGCCTCCGACTCAGATGAGCGCCCTGGTTCGCGCTCTGGCGAACCAGGGCTGGCAGCCCCTCCTTCTTTCAGGACCGGCCGATCATGATCCGGTGTCGCAGATACGCGCACAGGCCGGCCACCCATGGCCGATCGTCGAGGATCAGCCACTTGCAACCATCGCCGGACTCTTGACCCATGCGGCCTGTTATGTCGGCCACGATTCGGGCGTGACGCATCTGGCCGCTGCGCTTGGGACTCCGACCGTGGCGCTGTTCGGCCCGACCGATCCGGCGCGATGGGCGCCGGGAGGCGACGCCGTCAGGGTTGTCCGCGGCCCGGACTGCGGCTGCCGCGATTGGACTGCCGTCGCCGCCTGCCGAGAGAAACCGTGCCTCTCGATTCCCGTTTCGGAGATCGTGGCCGCTTGCCTCTACGCAGTTCGGCGGAGCACAGATAAGGCTCATTCGGTCCCCCAGGGGGAGCGATCGTCTTGTTCTGCTCCGCGTGGTTATGCTAAATTGACAAGTTAAATTTCTTCAGATCTTCAATGGGTTAGAGTCCTTTATGCCTGTGGATTTGGTGCGGACGACGGTCCTGGATGCCTTGCAGGATGCCCTCCATCGGGCCAGGGAGCGGGGGCAGCTCGCCTTGCATGCCATGCCGACGCTCGCGCTCGATCTACCCAAGCGTCCCGAGTGGGGAGACCTGGCGACCACGGTGGCCATGAGTCTGGCCTCCAGCGAGCATCGGTCTCCAGGCGAGGTCGCGGAAATCATCCTCGCGAACATGAGTATGCGCGATGCGGTGTTCGACCGAGTCGAGATCGCCAAGCCGGGATTTCTGAACATGACCGTGAAGCCGTCCCTGTGGCTGGCTGTCTTGGGGCACATCGAATCGGCCGGTGCGGCCTATGGCCGATGCGAGTTGGGCCAACGGCGCAAGGTGCTCATCGAGTACGTCAGCGCGAATCCGACCGGTCCGCTTCACGTGGGGCATGGCCGGGGCGCGGCGGTCGGGCAGGCGCTGGCGCGCCTTCTTCGCGCGGCCGGCTACGAGGTGTCGCAGGAGTATTACATCAACGATGCCGGGCGGCAGATGAAGCTGCTCGGGGCATCGGTGTATGCCCGCTACCGCGAGCGCTTTGGGCAGTCTGCCGCGCTTCCCGAGGACGGCTATCAGGGCGACTACATTCAGACCGTCGCCGCGCGGCTCGCCACGCAGGTCGGGCAGAGCTGGTTGGCCTTGTCGCCACAGGAGGCCGAGGATCGTTGCCGCGAGGCGGCCTATCGGGAACTCTTGGCCACGATTCAACAGGACCTGAAGACGTTCGGCATCGAGTTCGATTCCTGGTACAGCGAAGCCGCGCAACTGGCCTCCGGCGTCGTCGAGCAGGCGCTGGAGGAGCTGCGCGGCCGGAATCTCATGGGCGAAGAGGACGGCGCGCTCTGGTTTCGCTCGTCGACCTATGGGGACGACAAGGATCGAGTCGTGCGGAAGCGGGAGGGAGACTATACCTACCTCGCCGCCGATATCGCCTATCATCGAGACAAGTTACGTCGCGGCTACGATCTGCTCATTGACGTCTGGGGTGCGGACCATCATGGGTACATTCCGCGCATGCAGGCCGTCATGCAAGCCTACGGCCATCCGGCTGAGCGATTGCGTGTCGTGTTGGTGCAGATGGTGAATTTGCTCCGGGCCGGCAAGAAGGTCGAGATGTCGAAGCGCGCCGGCGAGTTCATCACGATGCGGGAGGTATTGGACGAGGTGGGCGCCGACGCCGCCAAGTTTTTCTTCTTGATGCGCCGATCGGATACCCATCTCGATTTCGACCTGGAGTTGGCCAAGCAGCGATCAGCGGACAACCCGGTCTACTACGTACAGTATGCCCATGCGCGATTGGCCAGCCTGTTCAGAGTCGCCGGTGAGCGCGGGATCGCCGTGCCCAAGACGAGCGAGGTCGATCTCATGCTGCTCGCCGATCAGGACAGCCTGGCCCTGGTGCGCAAACTGTCCGCGTATCCGACCGTGGTGGAAGGCAGCGCGGCGGCGCTCGAGCCGCACCGCATCACGTTCTATCTCCAAGAATTGGCTGCGCTGCTGCACCCCTACTACTTTAAGCATCGGATTCTCCCGCCGGTTGCGACGGATGAGATCGCGGAGGAACCGGCCTTCGGGAACGATGCGGCGGCGCAATGCCGGAGTCATCGGGAGACGCTGACGCCGCAATTGACGGCTGCGCGCTTGGCCTTAATGGCGCAGGTCCGGCAGGTGCTGGAGAATGGGCTCACGGTGTTGGGGATTTCCGCGCCGGATCGGATGTAGTCGAGGCCAAAGGGGACATCGCGGGACATGTTTCGGTTTGAGCTGCAGGGAACCGACGAGGGCGGCCGGGTCCGCCGAGGTCGGTTGGCGACGTGGCATGGGAGCATCGACACTCCCGCGTTCATGCCCGTCGGCTCGCTGGGCACGGTCAAGGGGCTGGGACCGGAGGATCTGCAGCGCCTCGGGTTCGGGCTCATCTTGAACAATGCCTATCATCTGTCGCTCAGACCGGGTCATGATCTGGTCGCCTCGTTGGGCGGACTGCACGCCTTTGAGGGATGGCCGGGAGCGATTCTCACGGACAGCGGTGGATTTCAAGTCTTCAGTCTGGCGAAGTTGCGGAAAGTGTCCGAGGACGGCGTGACGTTTCAATCGCACATCGACGGCTCGGTCCATCATCTCTCGCCCGAACGATCCATCGAGATTCAGGAATGCCTGGGCGCCGACATCATCATGGCCTTCGACGAATGCGTCGCGTTGCCCTCGCCGCCTGAGGCGGTGCGCCAGGCGATGGAGCGGACCGGCCGCTGGGCGAGACGCTGTCTGGCGGCCAAGCGGCGGAGTGATCAAGCCCTCTTTGGGATCGTGCAGGGCGGCGCGGACGCCGACTGCCGCCTCACCTCGGCCCGGGATCTGGTGTCGCTCGGATTCGACGGGTACGCCGTCGGAGGACTCTCGGTGGGGGAAGAAAAGGCGATCATGCACCGCGTGTTGGAGACCGTCGTGCCGGCCTTGCCCGCCGATCGACCCCGCTACCTGATGGGCGTGGGGATGCCGGAGGATCTGGTCGAAGGCGTGGCCCGCGGGATCGATATGTTCGACTGCGTGGTGCCGACCCGGCACGGCCGCACCGGCTGGCTGTTCACCTCCTTCGGGCGGGTGCTGATCAAGCAAGCGCAGTATGCGCGGGACGAACAGCCGATCGACCCGGCCTGCCGCTGCGAGGTCTGCCGGCGGTTCTCGCGGGCCTATTTGCATCATCTGTTTCTGTCGAAGGAGATGCTGGGCGTGCGGCTGAATACGATTCACAACCTGGCCTATTATTCCGATCTCATGCGGCGGATGCGCCGGGCCATCGAGGCCGGCGCCTTTGCGCAGTTTCGTCGGGAGTTCTATGCGGCGCGCGAGGCGATGGCGGCCGCCTCGTCCGGTGACGCAGGAGCGGGTCTCGACTCACACACCAGGCGGGAGGAGTTGTCGTGATGAGCAGGGCATTGGCCTCGGTGGCATGGGCGCAAGCCGGTCCAGCGGGCGGCGGCGGAGGCGGCAACATGCTCGTCTCCCTCATTCCCTTCCTGCTCATCTTTGTCCTCTTTTATTTCCTGCTGATTCTTCCGCAACAGAAGCGACAGAAGAAAGCCAAGGAGATGCTGGAGGCGCTCAAGAAGGGCGACAAGATCGTGACGTCCTCCGGAATCTGGGGGGTCGTCACGAATCTCGGCAAAGAGACCGTGACGATTCAGATCGCCGACAACACGAAGATCAAGATTCAGAAAGAGTTCATCTCCCGCATTCGCGGGGAGGAAGAAGATTAGCGGACAGGGAGGCGGAAGAGCAGCATGAAACGAGTCGGTGGACGCTTTGCATTGTTAGGGGCGGTGGTCCTGCTGTCGCTCGCATTTTTTACCCCGTCGTATCCTGGGCTCTACGGGTCGCTGCCCGATTGGCTCAAGAAGGTGCTTCCGAACAAGGGCATTACGCTCGGGTTGGATCTACAAGGCGGGATCCATCTCGTCTTGGAGGTGGAAGAGGATCGGGCCGTCGACATCGCGGTGGAGCGAAATGCGGTCGCGATGCAGGACCTCCTCGTCGAGAAGAAGATTCCCGCCGAGTCCGCCAAACGCACGGGTTCCTCGCAGGTGACGATCGCCTTCCAAAACGGCGAGCTCAAGTCGCAAATCCAAAAGGCGATGGAGGAATTCTCCACCTTCTACGAAGTCGAGAAGGCGGGCACGGCCAACTCGATCGTCCTGGAATTGCGCGAGGGCGAAGCGAAGCGCATCAAGGACTCGGCCATCAATCAGGCGCTGGAGACGATCCGGAACCGGATCGATCAATTCGGCGTGGCGGAGCCCTTGATTCAACGGCAGGGACTCAAGCAGATCGTCGTCCAGCTTCCCGGCGTCAAGGACCCGAAGCGGGCCAAGGACCTGATCAAGAACACGGCCCTGCTGGAATTCAAGATGCTGGATGAGGACAGCAAGCTGGCCATGGATTTGCCGCAGCGGGTGCCTCGCGGGAAAGAGGCGGAGGTGCTGGAGCAGTTCAAGGCGAAGGTGCCGGAGGGCGACGAGATTCTGTTCGAGAAGCACCTCGACAAGGACACCAATCAGGAATTCCGCTTTCCCTATGTCGTGAAGAAGCGCGTCATGCTGACCGGCGATGTGCTCAGCGATGCGCGGGTCTCGATCGGACAGTTCAACGATCCCTATGTCTCGGTGACCTTCGATTCGAAGGGCGCCCGCGAGTTTGAGCGGATCACCGGCGAGAACATCAAGAAGCGCATGGCGATCGTGCTGGACAATTCCGTCTATTCGGCCCCGGTCATCCAGGACCGGATCGCCGGCGGGCGGGCTCAGATCACCGGCAGTTTCACGATGCAGGAAGCCAATGACCTGGCGATCGTGTTGCGAGCCGGCGCCCTGCCTGCGCCGCTCAAGATCTTGCAGGATTTGACGGTGGGGCCGTCGTTGGGCCGCGATTCCATCGACAAGGGCGTTCGCTCGACCCTCTTCGCCGGAGCGCTCGTCGTGTTGTTCATGATCGTCTATTACCGGTTGTCCGGCGTCATCGCCGACGTGGCCCTGGCGCTCAACCTCATCTGCTTGATCGGCGCGCTGGCGGGGTTGAACGCCACGCTCACCTTGCCGGGGATCGCCGGCATCATTCTGACGATCGGGATGGGCGTGGACTCCAATGTGCTGATTTTCGAGCGGATTCGGGAAGAACTGCGGGGAGGAAAGCCGGTTCGGCTGGCCGTGGACGGCGGCTACGATAAGGCGCTCCTCACCATCATCGATGCGCACGTGACGACCCTGATCACCGGGCTCGCCCTGTTTCTGTTCGGCACGGGGCCGATCAAAGGATTTGCGGTGACGCTCTGTCTGGGGATCGCCATCAATTTGTTTACGGCGCTGGTCGGCACCAAAGTTGTGTTCGACGTCATCAACCAACGCCGCACAGTGGACGAGCTGAGCATTTAATCAAGGACGGATCATGCTTGAAATTCTGGGGAAAACGAACATCGATTTCATGGGGAAGCGCTACCTCGCGTTCCTCTTTTCCGGTATCCTCATCTTGCTGGGCTGCCTCTCGGCCGTGGCGATCGTGCGGGGCACCGCCAATCTGGGCATCGACTTCGCCGGCGGGACCGCCGTGCAGTTGAAATTCGCGCAGCCCGTGCGCATCGACGAGGCGCGCCGCGCGTTGCAGGCCAACGGCTTGGATGCCGCGGAGATTCAGGAGTTCGCCAGCGAGAACAAGCTGCTGGTGCGCGTCAAGGCCGCCACGACCATCGAAGAGAAGATCGCGGACCGCGTCGTGGCGGTGTTCAACAAGGAGTTCCCCGCCAATCGGCCGGAGATCGACTCGTCGACCGAAATCGGGCCGACGGTCGGACGCAAGTTGCAGCAGGACGCCCTCATCGCGATCATGATCTCCTTCGCGGGCATCATCCTCTATATCGCCGCGCGCTTTCAGTTCCGATTCGGCGTGGCGGCGGCTATCGCCACGCTGCACGACGTGCTGGCCGTCATGGGGCTCTTTTATCTGCTCAACAAAGAGATCACACTGCTGATCGTCACGGCCCTGCTGACCTTGGCCGGCTATTCGTTGACGGACACGGTCGTCGTCTTCGATCGGATCCGGGAGAATCTGCGGACGCGGCGGCGCGATCCTATCGAGACCGTGATCAATAACGGCATCAATCAGGTCCTGAGCCGAACGATCGTGACCAGCCTGACGGTCGTGCTGGTCTTGATTCCCCTGACGATCGCGGGCGGCGAAGTGCTCCATGATTTTTCCCTGGCCCTCCTCTGGGGCGTGATCATCGGCACCTACTCGTCCATCTTCGTGGCGAGTCCGCTGCTGCTCTTGTGGCCGGGCGCGAAAGGCGCGTTGGTGCGACGGGTTTGAGACGCGATCGATTGGCGCGAGGCTGCACGATGCGCGCCCGTGCCTGTGTTCCGGCTAGATCAATGGTCTGTGATGGCGCCGTGGAGTCAGTCACACAGTCTCCAGCGTAAGATCATCACGGCGATCGTGATGGTCGGACTCTTGCCGCTGTCGCTCGTCCTGGTCCTGTCCTACCTGGAAGAACGCCGAGCCCTCCGCGAGACGATCGGGGCCAACTTCAAAGGCGTGGCGGTGGAAACCGCGCGCCGGTTGGAGATGGAAATCACCCGAGGCATCAACGAGGCCCAGCAGCTCGCGACGACCCCCTTCCTCCGCACGGCGATGACCGAAGCGAATCGCGCCTATGCGGGGCTGAGCTCTGAGCGTATCCAGGCCATGATCCGCGATTGGCAGGGACAATGGCGGTCGCGGGAACGCCAGCATGAATTTCCACTCTTCATCAATCGCATCGTCACCAATTACCTCATTCGGTGGCATGAAATCAGAAAATCGGATTACGTCGGCATCTTTGTCACGGACCGATACGGCGCCCTGGTCGTCAGCTCCATTCCCCAGGTCGAGTATTACTATGGAAAGTCGTCATGGTGGCAGGCCGTTGTGGGCGGGGGGCAGGGGCAGCCCTTCGTCAGCGAGGTTCAGTTCGATCCGTCGTTCGGGACACATGTGCTCAATGTCTCCGTGCCGATTTTGGACGACGAGCAGCGGCAGATCCTGGGCGTCGTGACCATCCTGCTGCGCCGGGATTCCCTGGTGCGGGTTCTGTCGGAAGTCAGCATCGGCGCCAGCGGGCATGCGATGGTGGTGAGTTCGGACGGGGCCGTACTCATGTGCCTCGTGTTGTCGCCGGAGGAACATGTCCTAACGCCGGGGTTGGTGCGGGAGATGACCGCGAAGCAGGCCGGCTGGTCGGTGGCTGACGATGACGCCCATGGCGGGCGCGATTCCGTCGTCGGGTTTGCGGCGGTTCGGCTGCCCGCGCCGATGTCATCCGGCAGCTTGGGGGGAACGCGCTGGCTCGTCCTGGTGCGGCAACAACCCTCCGAGACCTATGCCCCCTTGAACCAGTTGCTCGCGAAGGTCTCGGCCTATGGGGCCGGAGTCCTGGCGTTGCTCTGGGGATTCGGGATGTTGGCTGCCCGCCGGTTGGTTCGGCCGATTCGGGAGCTGCAGGACGGCGCGCAGCGGATCGGGGCCGGCAACCTGGACCACCGCATCGCCGTAGAGACCGGCGACGAGCTGGCGCAGTTGGCCCAGGCGATCAATGGGATGGCGGGCAATCTCAGGGGATCGATTGAACAGCTCCAGCAGCGGAATCGCGAGATCGAAAATACGACGCGGTATTTGGAAAGCCTCCTGGAGAATGCGAACGACGTCATCTATACCCTGGACATCGAGCAGCGGTTTACTTACGTCAACAATAAGGTCTCGGCCTGGGGCTATGCCAAGGAGGACTTGATCGGGCGTCCGTACCTGTCGCTGCTCTCGAAGCGGCATCGCGGCCGGCGCCTCAAAAGCACGCTGGATATCGGGAACAAACAGGTCTATGAGGTCGAGGTGCTGGCCAAGGGAGGCGACGTCCGATCCGTGATGGTCAGCGTCGCGCCGCTTCAAGATCCGTCCGGCCTGGTGTTGGGCGTGTTGGGGATCGCCCGCGACGTGACGGAGACCAAGAAGCTGGAGCAGCAGATTCGGAATTCGGAAAAGCTGGCCTCGGTCGGCAAGCTGGCGGCGGGGGTGGCGCACGAAGTCAACAACCCCCTCGGCGGCATTCTCAACTGCGTCTATAACCTCCGCAAGGGGTTACTGTCGCCGGCTCGGCAGGAGGAATATCTCCTGTCGATGGAGGACGGTCTGCGCCGGGTACAAAAGATCGTGCGCCAGCTGTTGGAGTTTTCCCAGCAGCATGAGCCCGAACTGCGCCCGACGAACCTGAACGCCGTCGTCGATCGCGTGCTGGTGCTCACGAGCCATGCCTTCACGGCCAATCAGATCCGTCTCGATCGCCGGCTGAGCCCCGATCTGCCGATTCTCATGGTCGATCCGCACATGATGGAGCAGGTCTTGATGAACTTGATTCTCAACGCGGTGCAGGCGATCAAGGGCGGCGGCGTGATCACGATCACGACGCGTGTGCAGGAGGACCAGTGCGCGGTAGAAGTCGAGGACACGGGGTGCGGCATTCCGCAGGCCGTCATGGCGAAGATCTTCGATCCCTTCTTTACGACGAAGGGGCAGGGGGAAGGCACGGGGTTGGGGCTGTCGGTCAGCCTGGGCATCGTGGAAAAGCACGGCGGACAGATCCTGGTGTCCAGCGAGGTGGGGAAGGGCAGCCAGTTCACGGTCTGCTTGCCCTTGAGCAAGGATCAGCAACCGATTGAGGCGGTGCGGTGAAGCCGGCGCGGGTTCTCATCATCGACGACGAGCCCTTGATGCGGCTGTCCATGACGGATGCGCTGCGTGCGGTCGGCTACGAGGTCAGCGCGGCCTCGACCGGCCAAGAGGCCGCCGAATTGCTCGGGGGCGCCGCCTTCGACGTCGTGGTAAGCGATCTTCGGCTGCCGGGGATGAGCGGGCTCGACCTCTTGCGCCTGAGCAAGGAGCGGGCGCCCCTCGGGGAAGTCATCATGATCACGGCGCACGGATCGGTGGAAACCGCCGTGCAGGCCATGAAACTCGGGGCCTTCGACTATCTCATGAAACCCTTCGCGATGGATGAGCTCTTGATGACGGTCGAGCGGGCCACGAACATGCTCGCCTTGCGCCAGGAGAACGTCGCCTTGCGCGAGCAGCTCGAGGGGCGGTTCAGCTTCGAGGGTATTCTCGGCAAGAACGAGCGCATGCGGGGCCTGCTCGAAAAGGTCAGGCTGGTGGCCTCGACGGATTCGACCGTGCTGATCGTCGGGGAGAGCGGAACGGGCAAAGAGCTGGTCGCCAACGCCATCCATCGCAGCAGTCCTCGCCGGGACCAAGCGATCGTCAAGGTCAGCTGCGCGGCCCTGCCGGAAACGCTGCTGGAAGCGGAACTCTTCGGCCATGAGAAGGGGGCCTTCACCGGCGCCTTGCGCCAGCGTCGCGGCCGATTCGAACTGGCCCATCGCGGGACCTTGTTCCTTGATGAAATCGGCGAAGTCTCCCCCGTCGTCCAGGTCAAGCTGCTCCGCGTGTTGCAGGAGCGCCAGTTCGAGCGGGTCGGGGGCAACGAGACGATCGAGGTGGATGTGCGGCTGGTCTGCGCCACGCAGAAAGACCTCAAGAAAGAAGTGCAGGCGGGACGCTTTCGCGAGGACTTGTACTATCGGTTGAACGTCGTACCGGTCACCCTGCCGCCCTTGCGCGAGCGGAAGGAGGATGTGCCGATTATCGCCGAGCACATGTTGCAGGCCCGCGCCGCGAGGGCCTGCAAGCCCATCAAGAGCTTTGCTCAGTCGGCCTGGGAAGTGCTCTTGCGCTATTCCTTCCCCGGCAACGTGCGCGAACTCGAGAACATGATCGAACGGGCGGTGGCCCTGGGGCGGCCCCATGAGGAGTTGCAGGTCTGGAATCTCTGCGGCCATGCGGGCTGTCCCTTCCTGGGCGGGACCGCCCAGCCGGACTGCGGGCTCTGTCAGGAGGGGCTCACGGGACAGCCGGCGCCGCAAGGGAGCGTGGAAAGCCTGGCGATCGCCCGCGATCATTTCGAGCGCCAGTACATTATTGCGGCGCTGACGCGGACCGAAGGGAAGAAGCAGCTGACGGCCAAGCTGCTGGGGCTCTCACGGAAGGCGCTGTGGGAGAAGTGCAAACGCTACGGGATCGAGGTGGGGAAAGAAGAAAAGGAAGAAGAGTCCGGCGAGGGGCCCTAGCGCGCTTGGGCCCCCGCCCTCATCTTCAACGCCCGGGGTTCCTCGGCGAGTTAGGCGTCGGGTGGCGCGCCGCCTTCCCACAACTTGACGGTCCGATCCCACGACGCCGAGGCCAGCCGAAGCCCGTCCGGAGAGAACACCACCTGCCGCACGCCTCCGGTATGTTCCTTCACCGTGCGAATCTGCCGGCCGGTCGACAAGTCCCAGAACCGGATCGTGTGATCGTCGCCCGCGCTGACGAGGAGCCGTCCGTCCGGCGACACCGCGAGCGAGCGCACCCAGGCCGAGTGCCCTCTCAGGGTGCGGACCTCGGTCATGGCCGGCACGTCATAAATTTTGATGGTGGTATCGCGGCTGCCGGTGATGAGCTTGGCGCCGTCCGGGGTGAAGGTCATGGCGCCCACCCAAAAGTCCATCGGCTTTTGAAATCCGCCGTCGTCTTCCACGAAGTACCCGCGCGTGTCCGTTGTGTCGTCCGCATTGGCCACCCAATGCCCATCGCATAGGACCTTCTCTTCCCCGTTGGGCAGCACTTCCCAGAGCTTGATCTTGCCGATGTCGTTGCCGCTGGCCAGATGGATGCCGTCCGGCGAGAAAGCGACGCAGACGGCCCACTGGTTGTCATACTGATCCTTGCCGAGCAAGGTCATGAGCTCGGTGCCGGTCGTGACTTCCCAGATCTTGATGTCCTTATTGTGGGCGCCACGGGCCAGCATGAGGCCGTCCGGGGAGAGCGAGAGGGAAACGACATTGTGATCGTACCGGGTGAAGAGCAGCTTGGTCGGTTCGCCGGTCTTGGGATTCCACATACGGATGGTGCGGTCGTCGCTCGCCGTGATCAGGCTTTGGCCGTCCGGCGTATAGAGAATCGCGCGGATGTCGGCCGTGTGGCCTCGCAGCATCTTCATCATCCGGCCGGTTTCGATATCCCACAGGCGGACCAGTCGCTCGACCCCCGCGCTGGCGAGGGTCAAGCCATCGGGAGAAAAGGCCAGCGTCCAGACGCCGTGAGTATGTCCGCGGAAGGTCTTGAGCTCCCGGAATCCCGCCCTCCAATGGTCCAGGAAATTGACGGCAGCCGGTTGCCCGGGAGTGGGAAGGGCCGTTCCGGTTGGGGATGGCGTGGGAGCCGACGATGTCACCGTTTGTGGCATAAGCGAGAATCCTCTATTTGTAGGCTACAAGGCCCGCCGTTCGACACCGGATCAGCCGCGTTGCAACCGGACTCAGCAGGCCGCTATAATGTCGAGCGCCTCATCGTAAGAGAAGGTTCGAAACGAAGTCAAGCCGGCTCCCATGGCCGACAACCAGGGGCCGGCCGTACCAAACCCAGAGGCTTTTCATGGAAATCCGCTTTCAGCCCGCTCTCTTGCAGGAAGTCATCGACTCGTTCGTCGAAAAGACGGAGCGGGAAGGAGACCCGACCTACTACAAGGAGTTTCACCAATTGGCCGACCCGATCTATGAACGGTTCTCCCTGGACGATCGGGAGCCGGAGTTCAAAAAGCTCTATCAATATCTCTTCGGCACCTGGGGATTTTCGGACATCGTGCGCGACACCTTCGACGAGTTCCCCTCCGTCAAAGAGAAGGTCGGGATCGTGTTGGTGAAGGGGGTGCTGAAAGAGGATCAGGAAGGCGTCGACATTCTGAGAAAATGGGGACCGGTGGAGCAGGAACTCGCGAAACACTTTGAAGAGCGGGGGATGAAGGGTATCGGCATCAAGCTGATTCCCCGGCGATTCTACGATCCCGCCTTGACGCTCTACTGCCGCCACGAATTGATGCACATCGCGGACATTCTCGATCCTGAATTTCTCTACGATCCCGATACGAGGCTCGGACTGAATCCCGGCGAAGAGACGTTGATCCTCCAGCGCTACCGCGTGCTCTGGTGCTTGAACATCGACGCGCGGCTCTCCCGGTCGGGCCGCGACCCCATGCTGGGCCGGGAAGATCGGTTCAAAGAATTTCGCTCCTGGTATCGGAAGATCCCGGCGCCGCAGCTACGGTCGGTGTTCGAAGGTCTTTGGCAATCCGACCGCTTCACGCACGCGGAACTGGTCGAAATGGCGACCGACACGCTGCGCGTGATGGATCGGGCTGTCGAAGTGGAAGGCGGGGAGGTGCCCGAGGTTCAGAATAAAGTCATGCTCATGCCGGGGTTTCCTTGCCCCCTCTGTCGGTTCCCCACCTATTCATGGGTCGAAGATCTCGGGAACAAGCTCGAACCGCACGTCCTGGGCTTCATCCGGGAGAATCATCCTGGGTGGGACGTGGAATACGGCGCCTGCGACCGCTGCGTCGAAGTGTACAAGCTACGGGCCGAAGGCGTCGTCTAGGGCGGGCGCGAGGTCGGCGCTCCGCGTCCGCGCGACCAGGGCGATCCGCCGCGTTTGCTCCAAAGTGATCCATGGCAGATGATCCTCAATACGGTCGTCGCCGCTTCCTCCAGGATTCCGTCCTCTCCGTTGCGCGCGCCGCGCAAGAATACGCCAAACATCGCGATGCCCCGTCGGAAAAGCCGGCCGCGCCCCCTCGGCCCGATTGGCTGAGACCGCCCGGCGCCGTCGCAGACGCGCTCTTCGTCGAGCGGTGCACGAAGTGCGGCGATTGCCTGAAGGCCTGTCCCCACGACAGCATCCGGCCGCACGCCGGCGATGCGTTGCCCGTGATCTACGCGGACGAGACCCCCTGCTATCTGTGCGAAGATTTTCCCTGTATCGCCGCCTGCGCCACCGATGCCCTGGTGATGCCGGAGAGCCGGGAATCGGTCGACATGGGGCTGGCGGTCGTCTCGGCGCAGGCTTGCACGGCGGGACAGGGCTGTCACGCCTGTGTCTCCCAGTGCCCGACTCAGGCGCTGGCGATGGATTTCGAGGAGTTTCGCGTCAACGTGTCGGGGGATCGCTGCGTCGGCTGTGGAATCTGTGAACAGGTCTGCAAGGCGGTCAACGATCGGATCGCCATTCGGGTCAAGCCGACGCGTCTGTTGGACGGTCGGCGCCTGGGGTGAAACGGAGTGGACCGGCCGGAGTACGTAGGATATTTTCGGTGAAAAAGTCCTGAAAAGTGAGGCTTTTGGAGGGTTGAGAACGTGCTTGACATCAATCGACCATTTTCCTATGATACCCCCCGCTTTGCTGGGTGCAGATGGTCCGTACGCTGCATAGGTAGTGTGACTTCAAGCCGGAATCTCGTATGAGTACGCAAGAAGTCGAACGCCGAACCGTGAATCTCACCACGCCTCTTCCCGTTCCCGGGACTATCAAAGATTCTCCCGCCGTTGAGCGCGCCTTGGGGCGCAGCAAACTCTATCTCTTGGTGTCGTGGAGCCTGTTGTATCCGGAGGACGACGAGTTTCTCGACTATTTGCAGTGCGGGGAGTTCGTCGAGGACGGGCGGACCGCGGTGGAGAGCCTGCGGGCCTCGCTCGAAGGGATGGGCGGCGATCGGAGCGCCAAGCGGGTGGCCAATCTCGCCAAGAAATTCGATGAGATCGAGCGGTGGATCGCGGCGGAGGGCGCCAACTGGCAGTTGACGGATCTGCAGGCGGAGCATCGCCGCGTGTTCAGCAACGTCATCACCCTCGACTGTCCTCCCTACGAAACCCTCTTCGGCAACGATCACGTCTTCGGTCAATCCCAGGTCATGGGCGATATCGCGGGCTTCTACAAGGCCTTCGGCGTCGAGCTTTCGCGCGACGTGCATGAACGGTTGGATCACTTGAGCGTGGAGCTCGAGTTCATGCACTTTCTCGCTTACAAGGAATCCTACGCCCGCTGCCACGACGGAAAAGAGAAGACGCAGATCGTCGTCGATGCGCAGAAGAAGTTCGTCAAGGAGCACATCGGCCGCTGGGTGCCGCTCTTCGCCAAAATGCTCGTGCGGAAAGCCGACGCCGGCCTGTTCAAGCTGATGGCGGATTTCCTGGTCGAGTGGATGGAGTTCGAGGCGGCGTTCTTGGCCGTGAACCCGCAGCCCTACTCGGAAGCCGATTATCGTCCGGCGACCTTCAATGCGCCGGAAGGGCAGACCTATGAGTGCGGCGCGCAGGATCAAGGGAACGAGTTGAGCATTCTCTTGAACGAAGTCGGCGCGCAGTCGTTTTTGGATAAGGACAAGGATAAGGACAAGGAAGGAGAGTCTGGAGGGCCGTTCGGAACCGCGTAGCCTCACCCCGTGCAGTGCCGACGGGATTCGGCCCTGGTCAGATTCGAGTGACATCACCAGCGTTGTTCGGCAGTTCATCATCCTTTAATCAGAGGAGGGCATAATCGTATGAGAGTGATGCAGACACGTAACAAGAAGGTCGTGTTTGGCATTCTGCTCTCTGCCTTGGTCGTCGGATTCATGCTGACGATCGGGCAGGTCCCCCTTGCGGTCAGCCAGCCGGTCACCATCCCGGTCAAGGCGATCAAAGGGGCGATTCCAATGGATGGGGCCAATCCCGTCTGGGAGGGCGTGCCTGGTGTGGTCGTTCCGCTGAGCGGGCAGACGATCACGACCCCGATGCATCCCAATATTTCCGTGAAGGCCGTCTTCGTCAAAGCGGTCACGAACGGGAAGGAAATTGGTTTCCGGCTGGACTGGGCCGATCAGACGCAGAACAACACGACGATCGGACCGCAGGACTTCCGTGACCAGGCGGCGATTCAGTTCCCGGTCAACACCTCGGGCGCGCCGCCGTTCCAGTGTATGGGACAGTCGGGCGGCACCGTCAACATCTGGCGCTGGAATGCCGAGTGGCAGAAGGATCTCGGCAAGGATAGCGCGGGGATCTGGGACGTGGACGATCAATACCCCGGCATCTTCTGGGACTTCTATTTCG
>CAYZTJ010000013.1:0-39356 GCA_964481215.1 uncultured Nitrospira sp.
GCACAGGTCGCAGCCGACGCAGCGTTCTTTCCCGTCGTCGTACCGCAGCAGCCCCAAGGCGCCTCGATGCGCGTCCGGGATCGTGCGCTGTTCGCGCGGATACTGGAAGGTGATCGGCTTGTAGAACATGTGCTTGAACGTCACCTTCATCGCGTCCCAAATCTCATAGAAGAGGGCCGCCTGCAGGATCTTCTTGGTGAATGCGCCGATACTCATCTGTCCGAGGCCTCCCGCATCAGCGCTCGCCCTGCGTGATCCGTGCCCCCTGATGCGTGAGCCGTCAGAAGCGGGCCTGTTACGGATGACGGTTTACGAATCACGGGTCACGCCTTCTCGATGCTGACCGCCGCCTGCTTGAACGTCGGCACACCGGTGACGGGATCGACCTCCACCGGGATGAGATCCTTCACCGGCGGCTCATTGAAATGCTCCGGGAAGAAGCAGGCGTTCGCCGGCAGCGACGGGTCGCTCTGGACCCCGAGCTCCACTCGCCCGATCGAAGACGTCACACGCACCTTGGCGCCATCAGCCAATCCCATCCGTTCCATGTCTTGCGGGCTCATCCGCAGCCGACCACTGTTGGGCGAGATGGTCATCAAGCCAGAGGCACGGGTCGAGAGCTTGCCCGAGTGATAGAGCAGTTGGCCCACTGTGAGCGCAAACGGGCCGCCGGGCGACGAATGACGGGTCACGAGCGACGAGTAGCGGGGTCCGACCTCGTCGGCGTAGCCGTCCGCCAAGTAGGCATTGGCCGTCGGCGTCTGCTTCTTCGCCTGTCCCAAATTGTAGTAGCCGGGGAGCAGCTTCATGATCTCGGACTGGATATCCTGGGCTGACTCATACTCCATCGGACGGCCGAGCCGCGTGCCGATCGCGGAGAGGATGTGCCAGTCCGGCAGGCTTTCGCCGCGGGGGTCCATCGTCTGCCGCACGCGCTGCACTTGGCCTTCCTGATTCGTCACCGTGCCGTCTTTCTCCGCGAAGGTACAGGCCGGCAGGACAAAATGCGCCAACTGCGCCGACTCGGTCATGAAGGGATCCTGGCAGATCAGCACATCCAACTGTTCCAAGGCCGCGCGCACATCGCTCGACGCCGGCAAGGTGGCCAAGGGGTTCTCGCCGACCAGATAGAGGGCCTTGATCTCGCCGCTGCGGCACTTTCTCAGAATATCCATCAAGTGGCTGCCGCCCGACGCCGGCAAGGCAATCTCCCAGGCCTTCGCGAATTTTGCCCTGGCTCCCTCATCCTCGAATGCGGCCTGCCCCGGGAGAAACTCCGGCGCCACGCCCATGTCCACGGCGCCTTGTTCGTTCGCTTCTTCCACGGCGGTGTTGAGTCCGCACCCGGGACGGCCCAGCTTGCCCGTGATCCAGAGCAGATCGATCAGCGCCAGCGCGTGGCGATACCCACCGTTGCGCCGCACCAGGCCTTCCCCGCAGATGATGAGAGAGCGGGGCGCCTCGGCAAAGAGCGTGACCGCGTCTTTGATCTGTGGGATCGTGAGCCCGGTCGTGGCTGCCAGCGACTCCAGAGACACACCGGCCAGCGCCTGCTTGAGCGCCGAGAAGGCGGCCGGGTGCTTGCCCACGGCGTCGGCATCCACCAAGTCCTCCTCCAGCGCGGCCTTCACGAGCGCTTGGATGAAGAGCCCTTCCGTACCGGGCTTGATGAGCAGCGGATGGGAGGCCAACTTCCCAAGATTCGTCACGGCGCTGTCCGCCACGACGACCTGCGCCTTGTAGACGCGAATCGCTTCCTTCACCCTCAGGCTGGCCACGGGGTTGGTTTCCGTGAGGTTCGAGCCGATGACCAGAATGGCTTTGGCCTTCGTGATGTCTTCCGAATCGTTGACCATGCGGCCGATGCCGAGGGCCCGCCGCACCGCGCGCACGAAGTTCAGATGGCCGTACCGGGCGCTGCTGTCGAGATGATTGGTGCCGATCGCCGCCCGCATGAGTTTTTGGAAGATATAGAGATCTTCGTTGGTGCAGCGGGCCGTGATGAGTCCGGCGACCGCCTGCGGCCCGTGCTTCGCTTTCACGGCGCCGAGCCGTTCCGCCACGGCATCGACGGTCTCCAGCCAGGGCATCGGCGTCAATCGTCCGTTCTGCCGGACCAACGGCTGCGTCAGCCGGTCGTCGCTGTCGATGAATTGAAATCCGAATCGCCCGCGCACGCAGAGACCGCCGTGTCCCTTGGCCGTCTCGGAGCGATCGCCCCATTTGTTCTTCCAGGACAGCGGCGAGGTCACGCGCACCACTTCGGTATCCTTCGTTTCGACGTGCAGTTGGCAGCCGTCGCCGCAGTAATTACACGTCGTCGTGGTCTTTCGCAGCTGCCAGGGCTTGTAGAGGTACTTGGAAAACTTGTTCGTGATGGCGCCCACCGGGCAGACGGCCAGGCAATCGCCGCAGAATTCGCAGGAGAGCGGCTGGTCGCCCTTGGCCACCACCTGGTTGAAGCCGCCCTTTTTCATGAACTGCAGGGCGTCGATCATCTGCACGTCCTTGCAGATGTTGATGCACTCGCCGCAGGCGATGCAGCGGTTCATGTTGAAATCCAGCACGAGGCTGCGGGTGTCTTCGGGGATCAGCTTCTGCTTGGCGTTGGCGAGCGTCGTTACGCCGTGCTGGAACGACATGTCTTGCAGCTCGCAATGCCCGTCGGCGTCGCAGACCGGACAATCCAAGGGATGGACCGAGAGATGTTTCTCGACCGCCTTCTTGCGGGCCTGGAAGAGATCATCCCCCGTCGTGCGGATGATCATGCCGGACGCCGCCTTGGCCGTGCAGGAGCGCACCGGCGCCTTCTTCCCTTCCTGCATCACGAGGCACATGCCGCAGGAGCCGAAGGGATCGAAGGTGTAGTGGTAGCACATGGCCGGGATGATCTTGCCCGTGCTCGCGATGACGTCGTAGAGCGACACGCCGTCTTTGGCGGTCACGGTCTGGCCATCGATAGTCAGCTCGATGGCCGCCGCTTCAACGTCCGGATTCGTGGCCGGCTTCAGACCCATGCGCGCCTCAATGCAAAATTAAAAATGCAAAGTGAAAAATTGTGGGCTGCACTCTTCATTTTTCATTTTGCACTTTTCATTCGTTATCGGTCACACTCTCCCATCACGATGTCGTAAGTCCCGAAGATCGTGACGGCGTCGGCGATCATGTACCCGCGCGACATATAGTCGAACGCGCCCATGTGAATGAACGAGGGGGCGCGGATCTTGAGCCGGTAGGGCTTCCCGCCCCCCGCGCTCACGATATAGAAGCCCAGCTCGCCCTTGTGCGCCTCGGTGCCGCAGTAGATCTCGCCGCGCGGGGCATCGAAGCCCTGCGAGAAGAGCTTGAACTGCTGAATCATCGAATCCAGATTCGTAAAGACGCGGTTCTTCGGCGGCAGGGTCACGCTCGGCACGTCGGCCATGATGGGGCCGTCCTGCATTTGCGCGAGACACTGCTTGATGATCTTGACGCTCTCTTTCATCTCCTCGACGCGAATCCAGTACCGGTCGTACGTATCGCCGTTCTTCCCGACCGGCACGCTGAACTCGCACTTCGGATAGGCCGCGTAGGGCTCGTACTTACGCAGATCGTAGTCGATGCCGGAGCCGCGCAGCGTTGGCCCGCTGAGGCCGAAGCTCACCGCGTCGTCCGCCGAGATGACGGCGACGCCCTTGGTCCGCGCCAGCCAGATGCGGTTCTTTTCGAGAAACACCACGTACTCGTCGATCTTGGGCGGGAAATAGTCCAAGAATTGATTCAGCTTGTGCAGGAGCGAGGGCGTGAAGTCCCGCTCGACCCCGCCGATCCGATACCAGCTCGTAGTGAGCCGCGCGCCGCAGAGCTCGTCGAACCAGTCGAGCAGGATCTCACGATCCCGGAAGGTGTAGAAGAAGACGGTCATCGCCCCGATATCGAGCGCCTGCGTGCCCAGCCAGAACTGATGGCCGATGATCCGCTGCACCTCGGCGACGATGGTCCGGAGATAGTCGGCCCGCTCCGGCACCTGAATGTTCATGAGCTTTTCGACCGCGCGGCAGTAGGCGAAGTTGTTGTACATCGCGCAGACATAGTCGAGGCGGTCCGTGTGCGGAATAAACTGGTGGTAGGTCCCGTCTTCCGCCAGCTTTTCGACGCCCCGATGCAGGAACCCCATGACCGGCGTCGATTTCACGAGCCGCTCGCCTTCCAACTCCAGAATCACCTTCAAGACGCCGTGCGTGCTCGGGTGCTGCGGGCCCATGTTGAGCAGCAGCTCCTCGGTGCGGAGGGTCGGCAGGGTGGGGCTTTCCGGATGCTCCGGGTCCACCTTGTAGACGGTGGTCCGTTGGTCGTCGAGCGGCGGCGAGGTGCGTGCGTCTTTCATCGACCTAGTTCACCTTCTCGTCCAAGAAATCGAACGTGTCCCGCCAGCCCTTGCCGCGCAGCGGAAAGTCCTTGCGCAGGGGATAGCCCTCTTCATAGTCGTCGGGCATCAGAATGCGCCGCAGGTCCGGATGGTTCCGAAAGCGGATGCCCATCATGTCGTAGACCTCGCGCTCCATGAAGTCGGCGCCCTTCCAGATGTCCGTCATCGAATCGACGACGCAATCGGACTCCGTCACGCGCGTTTTCAAGCGAATGCGATGGCGGCGGCGCATGGAGTAGACTTCCCACACGACCTCGAACCGCTCCTCGTCGTCGGGCCAATCGACGGAACTCACGTGGACCATGTAGTCGAAGTCCATGCCGGGATCGTCGTGCAGGAACTGCGCAACGGCATGAGCCGATTCCCGCTTGACGGTCACCGCGAGATCGCCCCGCCATTCGACCGCCTTGACGACGACGCCGGGATAGGTCTGTTCGATGCGTTCGACGAGAGGATGCATAGCTTCAGTGCTGAGGACTGAGCGCTGAGGACTGAGCGAGTTCGCCCTGTTTGCCTGGCTCAGCCCTCAGTCCTCGGCCCTCAGTCCTAGACATTTTTCACCACGTCCGGCTGCTTGGTGAACACGCGCTTTTGCATGATGCGCTCTTGCAGCTTCAAGATGCCGTCGAAGAGCGCCTCGGGGGTCGGCGGGCAGCCCGGCACGTAGATATCGACGGGCACAAACCGATCCACCCCTTGCACCACACTGTAACTGTCATAAATATTGCCCGAGGTCGCGCAGGACCCCATCGCGATCACGTACTTCGGCTCCGGCATCTGGTCGTAAATCTTGCGGATCACCGGCGCCATGCGGCGGCAGACCGTCCCGGCCACGATCATGAGATCCGACTGCCGCGGCGAGGCGCGAAACACGCCGGCCCCGTAGCGATCCATGTCGTAGCGGGAGGACACGGCGGCGATCATTTCGATCGCGCAGCAGGCCAGCCCGAAAGTCATGGGCCAGAGGGAGCCCTTGCGCGCCCAGTTCACGGCCTTCTCGACCGTCGTCGTAATGACATCCGGCTGCCCGTCCTTGTCCTGCCGCCCGATTTGTACTAAGCCCATATCAACTCCAACGCTGAACGGTGAACGATGAGCGCTGAACGAAGGGAACTTGAGTGAACCAAGAGTCCAAACGCATCGAGCGAGAATCAAAAGTCTTCCATTCCGCGTTCAGCGTTCTTCGTTCAGCGTTTCCCATCAATCCCACTCCAGCGCTTATCCCGTTCCTACTCTTCCACCATCCTCAGCGAGAATGTGGATGAGTGCCCTTGCCGGCTCCAGATGCGCGCGTCCAACGAGGGGAGCCTTCCACCCGCCACCCCGCAACCGCCGGGACGGCTGCTTCCCCGGCGACCGCGCGTTGCGCGAGCATGGGAGTCGGCAAGGGTATTCATCCCCTCAGGCACTAATCCCATTCCAGCGCTCCCTTCTTCCAGGCATAGATATAGGCCACCAAAAAGAGCGCGATAAAAATAATCATTTCAATCAGCCCGATCAGGCCGATCTTCGGGAACACCACGGCCCAGGGGTAGAGGAAGATGATCTCGATGTCGAAAATCACGAACAGCATCGCGAAGATGTAGTAGCGCACCGGGAAAGGCATGCGCGCATCGGAGAAGGGCTCGCTGCCGCACTCGTAGGCGCTCAGCTTTTCTTTTTCGGGATATTTCGGCTGGACGAAGTAGCTGACGACGAGTGTCACCACCCCGAACAGCAGGGCGATCACGATAAACAGCAGGACGGGGAAATACCTGGACAGGTAGTCCAGGAGCACATCCGTTCCGCTCATCTCGATTCCAGCTCCAAACGCGTTGACTTATCAGGAGGAATGCTCATGCTACCGATGCTGATTATTCAAATCAACGTAGAAAAGGACCTAGGCCCCACGGCCCCAAAAGCCCCATGAGAATGAAATCATGTGCAAAAACAAATTGTTAGATTGGTTAGCGGCTCATCTACCGCAGTAAAGTGCAAAGGGGCGAGGCAGCTACGACGACCCGCCACGATTCATTCGATCGGGCGGCATCTTCAGATCGGTCGAGCGAGAGGAGGACGACTCATCCCACTCCGCTTCAAGCGGCGGCACCGGCGGAGCCTTCTTGCGGCGATGGATCTGCGTATCGAGGCGCTTCTTGCCGGTCTGAGTCGGGGCGCCGCCGGGGGGATCGTTGGGTCGTTTTGGCGTCGGGCTCATGGCGCGTCACCTCTTCCCCTGAGAGTCAGGACGCTAGCACCAGGCCAAGCGCGCTGTCAAAGCATGGCGAGAAACGACTTCCGACAACTTTCGGAGCGTTCCTTCCGTGATATTTTCGACGCAGGCAAGGCTGCGTCAACCTGTTCTACCGCCGCCGACAACGCGGGCGGGCTTCCGCCGTACTCTCCGCTTCGCGCCTGTCCGCGAGGCCGAGGATGGCTGCGCGCGTTTCCTTCTCGGGCTGACATAGATCTGCGGCGCGGCGGGATTATCCTTAATCAGCTCCGGGCGCTCGAATCTCATGGGGCCTTTCTCACAGAAGACAGAAGCTGACAAGACACGACTGGTCGAAGAATTCATCGTGACCCCGGCTGCCGCGGACCAGCCCGCTGCCGGATTCATTCCGTCTGAACATGTCCACGTCCGCCTGGCTGGCGCTGAGCGAGAGCGGCGCCCTGGCTTCATTCATGCTGTCGGGACGAAGGGCCAGCGCCGGCCCTCCCCACGGCAGTCATAGCTTCCCATAAGGGCTCGGCGACATCATAGGCATTTAGGGGTGGGGCTGTATAACATGTGCGAGCCGGGGTTTCAACGAGCGGTTGTCTGGACAAGAGTGGTCGCGGTGACCTGCCCGGGCTTTGTGGACACCTAATCATGAAGCCGCTCACGCGCCTGGGATTTCGACGGCGCACCCCGGGAACCGACCCAGCGCGCTAACGCCGAACCACAGGGGCTGCCAACTCAAGCTGCTAAAAAGTCTCGAGACTGTTCCAGCTGCTGCCATTGCTTTCCCTTGGGGACTTTTCTTGACATGTCGCCTCCGTATGCTATGGTTTGCGTATGATTACCCACACATCGACGACGCGCGCGGGACTGTCGGCGGGACTCCTGATGAGCCTCTTGGGTTTGTCCGGCTTGATCGTCTCGTCGGTCGCCTTGGCCGCCGAGCCCTCGCCAGAGGATGTCCGGGTCGGTCCCGCGGCCCTCACCTTCTCGGCCGGCTACATCCGCAGCGGCATGCCCTATGAAGGGATGGTGATTCGGTCTCGCGACGAGCGCACTCTGAATGGCATCTCCGATCTCGTCTATTTGCGGTTGGCCAAGCCTAGCGACGTCTCACCCGGCGATCTGTTTACAGTCTATCGCAGCATCAGGAAGGTCTATCACCCCGGGACCGGCGATTACATGGGCGACTTGATCAGCGTCCGCGGTGTGGTTCGCGTCACCTCCATTGCCAAAGACATTGCGGCTGCCAGGATTATTCGCGCCTACGATGCCATTACTCAGGGCGAAGTGATCATGCGCTTTTCGCCCACGCTCGAGGAGGCGCCTGCCGCCGCGGCCGGGCGACCCAGTCTCGACAATCCCGGCCTGGTGATCGACGTGCAGTACCAGGGGGGGTTGATCGGCCAGCGGAACATCGCCTATGTCGATTTAGGCCGCCGCGACGGCGTGCAGCCGGGCGATACCCTTGAGCTGATCCGCATCACTCCAGGGCTCCCGCCGCGCACGATCGGCGAACTCCAGGTCTTGTCGGCGGAAGACAACACGGCGACCACGCTGATCGCCCGCGCGACGGAAAATATCTATCGCGGCGACCGCGTGACCTTTGCCAAGTCCGCCGCCCAACCTGAGAATCCGGCGCCCGTCCGGCCCGAGCTCGCGCCTCCCTCCCCGGCTATCGCTCCCTAGTCTCGATACCCCCCTTCGATTCTCAGTTCATCGATCGCGCTGCCGATTGTCCACCGCTCCGCCCGCTGCTAGAATGCCCCGCTCTGTTCCGCGACCCACATACGCTCGCCCTGTACCCCGATGCCTCAACCACACTCCCTCCCCCCCGTCTTTGCCGACGTGGTGGTGCCGCGCCGGCTGGCCACGGCCTTCACCTATGTGATCCCGGACCGGCTTCGGGGCCGCGTGCAAGTAGGCAGCCGGGTGCGCGTGCCCCTGGGGCCCTCCTCCGTACAGGGCCTGATCGTCGCCCTGTCGCAGACCGCGCAGTGGGCCGGACGGCGGAGCGCCCGCGGCGCCGCACGACCGGCCTTTCGCGAGATCGCCGAGCTTCTCGATGACCAGCCGGACCGGGAGGCCGATCGCCGACTCCTGGACTTAGCGAAAGAGGTGTCCGCCTACTATCTCGCCCCGCTGGGCCAATGCTTACGCCTCATCCTTCCGCCTGCCCGGCCAAGCCGAGGGGCCACGTCACCGGCCTCCGAGCCGCTCGAAAGTCCGCCGGCCCCTCCCGCAGCGCCCGCGATTACCTTGGGCGGCGAGCTGATGCTTACACCGGACGAGCGACCGGCCTGGTGGACCGAGTTCATGGCCGCCGCCACGGGCCCCGCGCACAAGGCCTTTCTCTGGGTCGCTCCCTTTTCCCGACGCCGACGCGGACTCTTGGATGCGGTCTCCGCCGTTCGCGCACAGCAGCGCTCAATGCTGATTCTGGCGCCCGATCTTGCCAGAGCCCGGCTCCTCTGGTCGGATGTCGAGGCCCGCTGGCCCGGCGAAGCCGTCTTGCTCCACGGAGGGCTCAAGTCCGCCGAGCACGCCAACGCCTGGCAACGGATCAGGTCCGGCGAGATCCGCCTCGTCGTCGGAACCCGTTCCAGCGTCTTTGCCCCGCTCGCTCGCGTGGGATTGATCTGGCTGGACGACGAGCAGGAGGAACTCTTCAAGGAGGAGCAGGCGCCGCACTACCATGCCCGCGAGGTCGCGTGGATGCGTGCCAGACAGGAGCCCTGCGCCCTGATCCTGGGGTCGGCCGGCCCGACTCTAGAAACCTGGCGCACGTTTGCTCAGACGACCGCGGCTCCCCTGCCCCTTTCCCCCACGCCCGCCCCTCGGCCTCTTGTCCAGGTGGTCGACCTGCGCGGCTATCCCATGGGCACGCTGCTCACCGACCCGCTGATTGCCGCGATCCGTGACAACCTGGCCGCGCGGAGCGGTGTGCTGCTCTTCGTCAACCGCAAGGGGTTCGCCTCCGCGCTTCTCTGTCGTGAATGCGGGCAGGCGCTGAGCTGCGAGGGCTGCCGCGTGCCCCTCACCTACTTTCGCCAGACGTCACGCCTGCATTGTCGATATTGCGGCCTCACGACCGCGCCCCCCGACACCTGCCCGAGCTGTCAGTCGACCAAACTGGAGCCCATCGGAGCCGGCACCGAGCGGCTGGAGGATCACATGCGCCGGCTCTTTCCGGAGGCGAAGCTGGCGCGGCTCGACCGCGAGGCTGCCCGCACGTCGAGCCGCACCGATGCCGTCCGACGCCTGTTCGAACTCGGCGAGTTGGACCTGCTGATCGGCACCAAGCTGCTGTTCATGGGGGCGCCCCTCTCCAGAGTCGGCCTCGTGGGGATCGTCTACGCCGATGCGCTCCTACACCGACCGGATTTTCGCGCGGCCGAGCGCACGTTTCACGCCCTGTCCCAAGCCATTGAGACCGCCGCCTCCGGCCGGGAGCCTGCGCGAGTCATCGTCCAAACGGCTCTCCCGCAGCACCATGCCTATGCCGCGCTGGAGACAGGCGACCTCGCGCGGTTCTACGACCAAGAGCTCGTCTTTCGTCAGGCCCTCGCCTACCCTCCCTTCGCCCGCGTCATCGGCCTGTCAGTCTCCAGCCCCCAGGAGCGCGCGGCGCAAGAGATGGCCGAACATTGGGCTGACCAGATCAGACAACTCCAACTCAAGCAAGAGTCGCTGCGCAGCCTCACAGTACTCGGCCCCATGCCGGGCGCGCCCCCCTTCCTTCGGAAACGCTATCGCTGGCAGATCGTGGTGAAGGCGGAACAGGCGGAGGCGGCCTCAGCCGCCGTTCGCCTCTCGCTCGAACAGCTCGAGAAGAACCGGAAGAAGAGCAGCCTGAAATTGGATGTGACGGTGGATCCGCTCGAACTGTAACGAATGTCGGCTGCCGTAGCCCGCACTGACCGTCCAATTCCCGAGAAGCCGCTACTTTCGTTGAGAAGATTGAGGCTGCCTAGCCTGTTGAGTGGGGGACGTCGCCGTCTCAGCCGCGAGCCTGGCCCGATTCCAGCGGAAGATGCCGATCGCGAACGTCAGCCAGAAGATGGAGGAGAAGAGCCCGCCGACGATCGCCGTCAGGATCTGACTCATCGCCTCGTCGGAGGGTTGCGGGCCGAGTCCCCGCAGCTGCCACATGGTCATGATGGGCCAGGCCAGGCTCTCCAGCCCCAGCGCGAGCGTGGCCCAGGCCCAGACGGCCGCGATGGTCCGCCCGAGGAAGGCCAGCGCCACAGCCAATCCAAAGGCCAGCAGGGCCGCCACCGTCGCCGGCAGTTCGCCCCACACGATCCAAAACCCGATGGTGACCGCGACCCCAGCTAGAACGGCGTTGAATCTTGTGAGCCACATGATTCCTCCTCACCGCGCCACGCATGCCCTGCATGGCCGCCTAAGTGCCACGACAGAACGCCCGCTTCGGAAAGCGCGCCGATCGGCGCCTGCCGATTCGGAGACTCGTCACCCGCTGAGGCTCAGCAACAATCCCATCCCCATCAGATAGCCGACGATCATCAAAAGGCTGTCCGGTTCGATCAGGACAAACCGCTTTTCAGCGCGGTAGATAATGCCCATGATTCCGACGCTCATCAGCAGCACACTGACGAAGGCGGTCACGGCATGGGTCGAGTCTACGGCCGACAGCAGGGGCCCGTCGCGATAGGCGACATCCGCCAGAAACAACACGGCCATATTGAAGGCGTTGCTGCCGAACAAATTGCCCACCGCGAGATCAAAGGCACCCAATCGCACCGCCGCAAACGTCGTAGCCAATTCCGGCAACGACGTCGTGACTGCGACCAACGACGTCCCGATGAAGGTCGTGCTGATGCCGGTCGCGTCTGCAATCTCCTTGGCCGATCGCGCCAGTAACGGAGCCGCCACGAGGATGGCGCCGGTGGCCACGGCAAACCCTGTCGCCGCTCGCTTTAGCGGATTCGCGGATCGAGGAAGACTCAGGGCCGCCTCTTCCGCTTCCACCACCCGCTCGAGTTGTTGCTCGCGCCGGCGCATATCTTCCTGCCGAAACACGACACGCATCCCGAGGACATAGATCACGGCAATGGTCAACGTGCCCACCCCCACATGCCAGAAGGTCAGCGGGCGTTTGACAACGATCAACAAACCCGCCAGGCCCGTCAGGGTAACGGCCAGACTGGCGATGAGCGTCTGCTCTAGCGCCGCCTGCCGCCAGATCCGTTTATCGCGGTACGCCAGATCGATCAGGGCGAGCGTCAACATATTGCTCAGTCCTGCGCCGAGCAAATCGCCCACGGCGATGTTCGGCTCGTTGATCACCGCGGCGCTGATCGCGGTGAATACTTCGGGCAGGGAAGTGGCGCCCGCCACCAGCACTACCCCGATCCAGAGTCGCCCGAGGCCGGTGTGCTCGGCGATGCGGTCTCCATAGTGAGACAGCCTGATGCCCGCCAGCACGATCACGGCCGCACTCACCGCGAACAGTATCCAGGGCATGGCTCCCTCTCCCGCGCCCAAGATGGAAGATCGAACGTGGTCACTGACCCACCCCATCGCCTAGGGGCTTCCACTGATTCCATCCCGCGATGCTCAAGATGCCGAGGATAACCGATGATGTCAACGGTGGAAGTCAGGCTCGGCACGTTGCGCCGCCGGGCGGATTCGATTTATGGTGGGCCAGTAACCCCGCTTTGGAAGCCCAGGGTGAAGGGGCCGAGGCTCGCATGCCGTACCTTCTTGTCTGCACCGACCTCGATGGCACCCTCCTCGACTCGGATACCTACTCATTCGATGCGGCTAGCCCCGCCCTGGAGGCTCTCCGCGCCCGCGACATCCCGCTGATTCTGGTTTCGAGCAAGACGCGGGCCGAGATGGAACCGCTCCGGGCCCGCTTGGGGACGCAGCACCCGTTTATCGCGGAAAACGGCGGAGCCGCGTTCATCCCCAAAGAGTACTTCCCCGTCCCCCCGGTCTACGCCGCAGTCCGCGGGCCCTATCTCGTCGCCGAGTTCGGCCTCTCATACGGGAGACTCCGGGTCGCCTTGAGAGAATTGGAACAGATCACCGGTTGCGAGTTGCGTGGTTTCGGAGACATGCCGATTGAGGAGATCGCAAAACGCACCGGCGTTCCGGTCTCCGACGCGATGCTGGCCAAACAACGGGAGTACGACGAGCCCTTTCTGGTCGTTGGACCATCCAGCCTCGCCAGCAAGCTCCAGCAGGACGCGGAGGCGCGAGGCTTTCAGTGCGCGCGCGGCGGGCGATTTCTCCATCTCATGGGACGCACCGATAAAGGCCGCGCCTGCCGGTACCTATTCGAGTGTTATCGCCAGTCTCACAAGGATCTCTTCACGGTGGGCCTCGGCGACAGCCTGAACGATCTTCCACTACTCGCGGCCGTGGATCGGCCCATCCTGTTGCCGCACGCCGATGGCAGTTATGAGCCTTCGATTCGTCTCCCCAATCTGATCCGAGCCGCGGAGAAGGGGCCCATCGGGTGGAATCAAGCCGTGCTCGACTGCCTCCAGGCCGGCGGACCCCACCTCACGACGCAGGAGTAAGCTCGTCCTGAAGACCAGGTAAGCCCGCTGACGTGCGCCCTCAGAAGGCGCCCGGCATGCCGCTCACGTACGCCGCCACACCGAAGGCCGGGACTGCGAGGGGCGCCCCCTGTGGGTCAACGACTAGGCGCGCCGGCCATGTCGAGCCCGCTTCTCCGCCGTATTCCGGCGAGGAAGCATCGAGCACAAGCTGCCAGACTCCCCGGGGCTCATTCAATTTCAATGCGACCGCTGCGCGGTTGAATCCGAGCAGCACCAGCAGGGATCGGCTGCCGTTCATCGTCGCAAAGAGCGTCAGCACGTCCTCCGTCTCATACACAGAGACCCGATGGACAAACTTGATGGTGTCCACGGCCCGGAAGGGGAGCAATGTTTTTCTCAACCGAATCAGCGCCTGCGTCCAGCGCAGCATCGCGCCGTGCGGCGATTGTCGCCGTCGTTCCCTGTCAATGCGGGAATCCTCGAAGGTGGTGGGGTCCTGCGGATCCGGACTTTCGGTTCGCCAACCGAGCGCGGCCAATTCGGCGCGCCGCCCGGCCCGCACCGCTTCGATCAGACTCGGATCGCTGTGACCGATGAAATAGTGAAACGGCGCGGTCTCGCCGTACTCCTCCCCCATGAAGGTCAGCGGCACGCTCGGGGCGAGCAACACCGCCGCCGCCGCCACTTTCCAAGCTGGGAACGGCAGCAGCGCGCTCAAGCGTTCGCCGGCGGGTCGATTCCCAATCTGATCATGATTCTGGGCGTAGACCACCAGCCGCGACGGGAGCAGGTGGCGAGCAGACGTCCCGTGACGTCGCCGCCGATAGGACGACCACTGTCCGCAAAAGACGAAGCCTTCCCGAAGCGCCGCGCCAAGCTGCTCCAATCGTCCGAAATCCTGATAATACCCGTTCCGCTCGCCGGTGAGTCGGGCATGAAGCGCATGATGGAAATCATCGTTCCACTGGGCGTCCAGCGCGTAGCCGCCCTCCGCTCCCGGCGCAGTCACTCGGGTATCGTTCAAGTTGCTCTCCCCGATGAGCAGGACGGAGCGCCCCTGCCGTTCCGCCTCGCGATGCACGCGCTCCGCCAGTTCTCGCAGGAACGGCTTCACGCCACAATCGTCAATGCTGTGAACGGCATCGAGGCGAAATCCGTCGAGATGATAGTCGACGAGCCAGTGGAGGGCACTGGCAATGAAAAATTTTCGCACCTCATCGCTGTCCGGGCCGTCGAAATTGATCCCGGGCCCCCACGGCGTGCGATAGCGCTCCGTCAGAAAGGGCCCGAACTCCGGCAGGTAATTTCCTTCGGGTCCGAGGTGGTTGTAGACCACATCGAGCATCACCGCCAGCCCTGATTCATGGCAGGCGTCGACCAGCGCCTTCAATCCATCCGGCCCCCCGTAGCTGTGTTGCGGCGCAAAGGGATAGACCCCGTCATAGCCCCAATTCCGCGTGCCCGGAAATTGAGCGATCGGCATCAGCTCGATCGCCGTGACACCGACCTCGTCCCTCAGATAAGACAGATGGGGGATGATGGCCTCGAAGGTTCCCTCTGGCGTGAACGTCCCGACGTGCAGCTCGTAGACAATGAGGTCGGTGAGCGCCAGGCCGACCCATTCCCGGTCGGACCACGGAAACGAGGCGTGATCCACCACGGCCGAGGCGCCGTGGACGCCGAACGGCTGGAAGCAGGAGGCAGGGTCTGGAAACTCCCGACACTCATCCACGACATAACGGTAGGCATCGCCGGGCTCGATGCCGGAGACTGTGGACTCCCAGTAGTTATGCTCCCGGCGTTCCAAGGGAATCGCCGCGCCCGGCCGTCCGTCGACCCGCACCGCGACGCGGCTGGCCCAGGGCGCCCAGACGCGGAACCGCACGGTAGAGGGCGCCACGACACGCGCTCCGAATCCCTCCAAAACGCTGTCGATCACGTCCATCGGCAGAAACCATTCCTCCGCGGCATCGGGAACCCCCTGCCGCCCACAGGCCCCCTTGCCCGCACGCGTCGCTCTTATGCCCTTATAAATGCCGAAGGTCGTCGGGGGCGCCACGCGGGGATCCGGGCCCCAATCGGCGCTCCAGGTAGTTCTTGGCCAGATCCTTCGCGCCCAGGCCGAAGGCGATGGCCGCCGCGAGGACGACGCCGCCGAAGGTGAGGCCGAATCCGACGACGACGATGGTCTGCGCGATCCCGAGCTGTTCGAGCGCCATCGCCATGGAGACGAGCAGGATGCCCCAGCGCGCCGCGCCCGCCACCAGGCGGGCCGGCGGCAGCCCCGCATTGACTGCGGCGATCAGAACCGTTTGCGAGACGAAGTTCGACAGGATGTAGCCGGCGGTCAGAATGACGACGGCGACGAACAGGTGCGGCAGATAGGCGAGCAGCGACCGGGCAAATTGATTGATGGGCTGAAGATTCAACGCGCCCAGCGCGGCCATGGTCGCAAAGAGGAACACCACCCAGTAGATCCCTCGGCCTACAAGAAGAGACGGATCGGTTTTCACGCCGCCGCGAGCGAGCGCGGCCGTGACCCCCGATCGGCTGCAAAGGTGATCGAGCCCGATCACGCGCATGAAGCGCCCGACGGCTTGACCCAAGGTCCAGGCCGCGAGCAACCCGACGGAGAAGATGATCGTCATGGCCAGCAGATTGGGCAACAATCCAAGCACCTGCTTCCCCAGCGTTTCGAGCGGACCGAGCAGCGCACTGTCCCAAAATTCGTTCATCGTCGCCTCCCTTATTCCTTCGGGGACGCTTGCCATCGAGCCACCAAGTAGGACTTTTGCTCCTCAAACACCCGGCATAGCGACTCAATGCGGCTTTCGGCCTCGGACGAGGTCAAGCCTTGCGTGTCGAGGACGAATGACCCGGTACGCCCCAGGTAGAGTGGCAGCAAGGCCCGCAGCAGTTGTTCCCGCGGCATGACGAGGCGGCGGTGCGCGACGGCGGCGTCGTACACCGCCCGGACCCACAGTTCGTCGGGAAGACGGAAGTCCTGCAGCGTGCCGCCGTCGAGCCTGCGCAGCCCCTCCACCGTCCCGGGAGCCAGAATTCGCCGCCAAATCGCCTCAAGATCCCTGAGACCCTGCCGGAAGCTGCCGATCATTCGCTCGACGTTCACATGGACGGGCTCTACACCGACCGCATACTGAAAGCCAAAGAGCGGAACAGGGAGAGAACCCGAGATCCCGCGCCACACCGACTGATGTTCCTCCATCAGTGAGAATAGGGCGCCCAGCACTTGAACCAGCATCTCGGAGAGATCCCCGGCGGGGTCTTTCGGATTGTGAATCTTGGCGCCGAGGAAGCCCTGGCAGACCCGGGCGCCCATCGCGAGCGCCTCGGTCGTCATCCAGATGTCCACGCCGAATCGCGCGACGTCCGACTCCCAGACACGCTTGTCCACATAATGTTCAGCCAGTCGCCCCGAGAAGCCGAAATCGCCGCCGATGGGCTGTCGGATCCGGCGGCCATACAGCGCGCGCGTGAGGGGATAGACGATGCTGTTGGTAATCGTGCCGTCATACTTATGTCTCAGATAAAAAGGGGCGACGTAGTCATACCCCTCCTCCAGCACGGGGCGGAGCAACAGCTCGATCCACTCGGGCGTCACGCTCCGGATGTCGGAATCCACCACGGCGCAGGCGTTGACATTCAGGCGTCTGGCGATCTCGAAGATCGTGCGAAACGCGCTGCCCTTGCCGGGGATGCCGTGGTACGGCGTCACGATTCGCTCCAAGGGGCTCTGCCGATCGGTGATGAGCAGGGCTGGCAGATCGACCGCCGCCCGCGTCACGGCCTCGGGCGTGCCGTCCGTAGATCCCCCGTCGGCGTTGACGAGCACGGCGCGGGTCCGAGGGAAATACTTGGCCAGGCCCGCCATGACCGCCGCCACCACGTGCCCGACCGTATCGGCATTGTTGTAGCTGGGAATGCCGACGACGATGTCGGCCGATCGAATCTCCCGCACCTTGTCGGCGGTGCCCGGCGTCAGGAGTGACTCAGCGTCGTGCATATCCGGGGACCGGGCGGAGGAATCGATGAACTCGGTTCATCGGGGTTCTCCCTGTCGTTGAACGAGATGCCGCAAGATAGGCGCGCGTTGACGTTTTCCCGCGGCGGCTGACTCGATCGCCGGCTCCCGTCCGATCGCTGGAACAGGTTCACGCCGGCGCGCCGCCGACCGCCTCGGCCGGGTTCCATTCATAATCCGATTCGACACCTTCCAGCAGACGGCCGAAGATGTCGGGGACGGCGGCCGCCACCCGGCTCCAGTTCGAGATCATCGGCGCTCCCAGCGGATCGTCCAGAAACCCTTCGGACGCCAGCTTGATGCCCTTCAGAAAAACCTCCACCGCCGTCCGCTCCTCATGGCGATCGAATCGCAGGCTATTGATGGCCGCGTCGTTTTCATAGCGACTGATGGCCTCCTGCGCAGCCTGCAAATAGGTGGCCCGCAGAGTCTTCAGGGTGCCGTCCGACAAAACGAGGCCCTCGCTGGCCAGGTTCCGAAACAGCGACTTGGTGATGTCCACGCACATTTTCAGCAGGCCGGCGCCGGGGTCATCGGCCGAGAGCGCCTGGTGCTTATGCTCATACGCATCCGCGATGTCGGCCTGACAGATCCGCCGCAGCGCGCAGTTGCGGTACACCTCCGCGAGCACCCCGATCTCCAGTCCCCAATCGCTGGGGATCCGGTTGATCCAGGCGAGATCCCGCACCATCGCGTATTCCCCGGACAGGGGGTAGCGGAAACTATCCAGAAACGTGAGCAAGGGGTGGGGTCCGACGAGCCGCTGCAAGCTGCGAAGCATCGGCGTGATGAAGAGCCGTGTCACTCGACCGTGCAGGCGGTCCGTCACGCGGCTGTAGTAGCCTTTACAGAACTCATGCCCCATGTTGGGATTCGCGATGGGGTAACAGAGTCGCGCCAGATATTCGCGGGTGTAGCTGAGAATGTCGCAATCGTGCAGCGCGATCACGGTGCTCTGATGGCGGGCCAACACATAGCCGAACGCCATCCAGCAGCCGCGGCCCTTACCCTGCACGCCGATGTCGATTTCGTGGGATGTCAGTAGCTTCAGGATGCCTTGGATGCGTGGTCCGTCGTTCCAGATCAGCCGGACGCGCTGTGGGAGCGCCGAGAAGTATTCTTTTGCAAGGCGAAATTCCAAGGCAGAGGCCTTGTCCAATGAGATCACGATCTCATTGAGGTAGCTGACCTCCTTCAGCGTCTCGACGATACCCCTCAGCGCCGGCCGCTCCAATTCGGCATACAAGGACGGCAGCACCAGCGCGATGGGATTGGCGGCCGCATGCCGTTGCAATTCGGCTTCCAGCTGTTCGAGGTTCGGCTGTCCCAGTCGATGCAAGACCGCGACGACGCCGTTTTGATGAAAGTCGGACACGATCACCTCATGGGAGGTCGGCATCCGTGAAAGGCCACGGAGGACTCCCGAACCTTCCGTGATTTGCGGAGAAGCCCGCGAGAGGATCACCCGCGTCAAGTGGGAGAGCCGAAGCCGGGATTCAAGGGGCCGGCGGGGTGTCCAGCTTCATGGCCACGGCCTTCACAAAACTTTTCTTCTTCACGGATTCCAAGAAACCGGCCTGATGATCGGGGTCCGGCAAGTCCACTTCGAGGCTGGTCCACTCGGCCCGACGCGGGCCTTTCCGCCCGTGGAGTTCTGTCACAAATTGCTCGATGTTCTGCTCGGTCGTGCCTTCCTGGAAACTCACCCAGAACAGCACCGAGTTATGGGGCGCAGGCTTTTCGGCCAATTGGACGGAGCCTCCGGCGAGAGGTTGCAGCGCGACGGCCGGGCGAGACTCACCGGGCAGCGCGGCTTTCGACACATCGACCCCGGCGGACTTGAGCCGATTTTTCAGCTCTTGGTTCCCGGCCTCGAGCGCCGACAGTTGCTTCGCGAGTTTTTCATTGGCGACGGCCAGCCCCCGAATTTCTTCACGCAATTGCTCTTGATCGGCATCGGCGCGTCCGATCAACATTTCCGCCATCGTCTCGACTTCGCGCTGAACGTCCCGCCGTCCCAACGGCTTGCCGGCGCCTCGTGCCGTGACGACTTTGGTTTTCATGTCTCGAGGGGTCGCCCCAAGCGTGGAGACCGCCTGCTTGAGCTTGACCAGCTCATCCTGCTGCGTTCGCACCGTTTGCACGGCGGCTTCATGGCTCCGGCTGAGCAGCGCGAGGCGCGCCTCGAGCCGCTCGACCTCGCCGTTCGCAACCGGCTGCGGCGAAGCCGGACCCGAGACAAGGTCAGGCGCCTGAAGGTCCGGCGCCTGAATGGTAAGCCGTCCGGAGAGTCGGTCCGCCACCAGACCTGCCACTGCGACGAAGAGCGCCACCTGGGCCGCTACCAGCGCCCAGTGCCGTCCCGAGCGCGCGAAAACCCCCTGCCCTTCCCCCGCGCGCCGCTGAACGCGACGATCCACACCGGCCTTGAGACGCGACGAGGCGGCCTTGAACGTCGCCGTGGCGGTTCCCCCCTGAAGGCGATTGTGGATGGTCAGCTCGAGATCGTGCCGCCCGATCTGGATCTGCGAAGTCTTGAATCCAAATTCGGGCGCGCTCAGCACGCCAAGCACGGTCCCATCTTCAGCCCGGATTTCCAGATTGGCGACCCCCTGCTCACGGCTGGTGAAGGTGAACGTGGGCTCGATGGAGGTGCAATCCAGTATCCCCACGCGTTCATGGTTCACCAGGACCTGGCACTGCCCCGGCCGGTCTTCGTAGGACCTGCGCCCGGCATGCTCCGACAACATGCCCAGCAGATAACGCCGATACTCGCTTAGTTGGTTGCCCTGTTCCATAGCGTTTCCCTGCCCTTCAATGTGTCCCACAGCGGGACTACATGTCCTCCCTTTTTCAAGGGATACACATGGAGATCGACACTCCCGGGCGACTTCCCATTGAGGCCTTCGGCCCGAAGCTCATGAACCTGCCCCAAACATTCTCGGCAAAACGCGAGGTGCCACACGCGATAGTCATGGCCATAATCCAATTGATACATCTCACCCCATTTATCCCCCGGCAGACAAGGATAGTGATCGGGCTCGCTCTTTCGATAGTGTTTCTGGACCAGCCGAATGAGCCGGCTTGCATGGTCGTTAAAGTGCGCGGGGTCTCGACGTCTTTGCTCTTCGAGCGCGTCAAGGTCGCCGTCCGTCATCCCCACTTCCTGCATCGTCCGTTGCCATCCCGACTGCCGCCATCGCTCGAAATTCTTGAACACGCGCTGGCTCTCAACCGCGCCATAGCCCAATACCTTCGAGAGCTGCGTCTGCCCGAGACCGTAAAAATGGTAGTAGAGCGCCATCAACGCGTCGCGGCTCACCACGGCCCGTCCCGCCAAGCCGTCCAGGAACCGGCCCAATGGGGACAACAGGGCTTTGTGGTAGCAGAGTGGTTCCGGCTGGCTGAAAAACTTGGCCATCAGGCTGTCCAGCACGAACAGGGGCCGACAGGGCGCTTCGCTCCGCCCATAGGCAAGCAACCGCTCGACCAGCTCATACCCCCAGCGCAGCGCCAACTTTTCATGAACCACGTCGTCGGCCCATTGATCCGTCGCTTTGAGAAACTGCTTGGTTTGCAAGGCTGCGCGATCCAGCAATTCCGGCATCGCCTCGGCGATAAAGCGATCGAAATCCTGCGCGGTGCGGACCACGCGACCGAGATGGTCGACCGATCGTTCTTCTTCAGCGCGCATCTGCGACGTGGGGAGAAGCCAATCCGACATGGCCTTAGCCCCGGCGGCAAGGCCTGACGGACTCTCGGGCCCCCCTGACCTGCCGATTGCTTACGTTGGAACTATGACTGAGCGCCACCTCAAATGCACTGGACATTTTACGCCTCGGGCCCCCCGATTTGTCCATTGGTGATCCCGCGGGGGCATGGTACCTGTGACAGTGCAGCCGCAGCATAGGGTTGAGGCTGACTCGAATCTTACTTCTTCAAGGAGGTAGTCAGATGAAGCGGATACTTGGATTGCTGGCCTTCGCCATGATTCTCAGCTTCGGGACGGGCGTCACCCTGAGCCTGGCCGGAGATCCGGCCCCCGCGCCGGCGCCCACCGATGAGAAGGGCAAGCCCAAGCCGGAGCCGACCCATCCGAAGCTCTTCTCCAGTGACGACAAGAAGGATGACAAGGGAGACAAGGGCGGAAAGTAGACCGTTCCGAGAGGAGGCGCGGCAGACCCCGGCGGGTGATCTGCCGCGCCTCACTCCGGCGCGTTGCAGCGCTTCACCCCCAACAAGCACGCATTGTTCAGCGACGCATCAGATGCTCCGTTCGCTTCGCGGTTCGTCTTTTGTTATCCTGCTCGGGCTAGGGGGTGCCTGGTCGATACCCGCCTCCGACAACAGCGGCGCGGAATCGACGGGTGACCGCGTCCGCGGCAAGGCGCAGTATGAGCAGTTTTGCCTCCTGTGCCACGGGCTCCAGGGCTTGGGGGACGGCCCCATGGCGAAAGCCTCAACCCCTCCTGCATCGAATCTGACCTCACGCGAGGTCAAGAGCAAGAAGGATCAAGATCTGCTGTCGATCATTGCCGACGGGAAAGGGAGCGGGATGCCAGCCTGGCGGGGGATCATGACCGATCAAGGCCTTCTGGATATCATTGCCTATGTCCGCTCCTTGGGAGGCTGACGGGGGCCATTGCGTCGAGTCTTTTTTGACATCGTGAAATTCCGTCACCACAATTGTGTCGTTTTTTGCACAAATTACATACTCGAGCCGATTGTAATCGATTGTAATCACTGCGATGATCGTGCCTGGTATAGGACTTGCGGAACGCCAAGTATCCTCTCATTCCCTGTAGACCTGTGAGGTCTTGCACGACATGAAGAAGAAACTCTTCACGCTACTGATGTCAACGATGGTAGGTCTGGGCCTCGCCGCGGCCCATCCCGCGGGCGCGTCCGCCGACAGCCCTGCGTCGATTGAAGCGAGGCGGCCGCTCGCGTTGGACATGGATTCCCATGCCGAACGTGCCCTCATGACTCCGTCTCTCCCCTCGTCTCCCGCACCGCTGTTTCGCGAGGTGCCCTCGTTGAGCGGACGATACTCGGCCCAGGATGTGACCCTCATGCCGTACATTGGAGCGGGATTCGGCGGGGGGTTCGCGTCCGATCTGGATCGGACGCTTGGACTCAATTCCTCCCTTCAAAACAGTCCGGGGTCCGGCAATCTGCTCCGTCAACACATGGCCCCCAGCGAGTTGCAACTGGGGATCCGCGTTCCCTTTTAAGCGCGTGCTGGTTGGCGCTGTTCACCGCTTCGAAAAGCTCCTCAAGGCGCACTTACATTAGATCTAACAGGAAAGGGCTCCTACAATGACGATGCCGACTCGCTGGATTCCGATCATGCTTCCGATGCTCATGGCCGGCTGCGTCACGTCCGGCACCCATGAGCAGACTCTGGCCGATCTCCAGTCGGCGAAGAAGTCCGGGGCCGAGACGCAAGCGGCCTTCGACAGTTTCAAGAAACAGTCGGCTGCGCAAATCGCCGCCTTGGAGCAGGAGAACTCCCGGCTCTCCAATGAACTGCTGGCCGCCCAGAGCACGACCAACCAGACCAGGGCCGCACTCGAGACGGCCGAATCCGCGCTGGCCAACGAACGAGCGGCCAGACGCCAGCTCGATTCGAGGCTCGGCAAACTGACCAACGACAATCAGATGCTGGAGCAGCTCGGCGGCGAATTGCGCCGCGGCCGCGACATGCTGCAGACCAAGAGCGAGGACCTGCAACGACGCCTCGACACCTCCCAGGATGAACTGGGCAGCGCCCGGCGCGCCTTGGCCGATGCGGAAGGGCGCATAGGAGCCTTGGGGAAGGAGAAAGAGGCACTCACCGCCTCGCTGACCCAAGAGCAGAATCGCGCCCGAGACCTCGAATCTAAATTGATCGCCGAGCACCGCTTGGTGACCGGCCTCCAGGAAGACAAACAGAAACTGCTGAGCGGCACCACCACGGCGCAGGATGAAATCGCCCGACTCCAGAAACGCGCCGGGGAGCTCGAAACACAAGCCGCGAGAGCTGCCGACCTCGACAAGCGAACGGCGTCGCAGGATCAGGAGATCGGCAAGCTCCGGCAGGCAGCCTCGGACCGCGACGCCCTGGCGGCTAAGGTCACGTCCCTGACTGAAGAATTGGATCAATCGCGGAAGCGCGTCACGACTCTGACCGGCGACCTCGCCGCGCTTGGAAATGACGCTGCGAAAGCCAAGCAGGAACGAGATCGGCTCGACGCCGAGGGCAAGAAACAGCTGGCGCTGCTGCAGGAACAACAGGAACGGTTGAAACTCGAATCATCGGAAAAAGAGCGCCTCGCCCGGGAGCGGGCTGAAAAAGAGGCGGAAATCCAGCGTCTGACGCGGACGCGGGAGGATCTGGATCGGGCGTTGCAGGCCGAGGTCGCCAAGGGCGACATCCGGATCAAGCAGGTGCGCGATCGCCTCACCATCAACATGGTGGACCGTGTGCTCTTCGATTCGGGGCAGGCCCAGGTCAAGACCGCCGGCCTCAAGGTGCTGAAGCAGGTCAGCGATGTCCTCAAGAAAGTCACGGATAAACAGATCCGAATCGAAGGCCACACCGACAACGTGCCGATCGGGGCGCGCATCAAGGAGCGCTTCCCCACCAATTGGGAACTTTCCACCGCCCGGGCGACGAGCGTCGTGCGGTTCCTGATCGAAGAGGGGGATGTCGACCGCTCCTCGTTGTCCGCGGTCGGCTATTCGGATACCAAGCCCGTTGGCTCGAACGACACGGAGGAGGGCCGCCAGTCGAATCGGCGCATCGAAATCGTGCTCTATCCAAAGGACCTCTCGGAGATCGCAAGCCGCATGCAGCCGTAGGTTCCACAGCCCGTCGTCTCCGCGCCGATTGTCGCGATTTCGGGCGATCGGCGCGCGCCTTGACCGCCCCCCGCGCAACTTTGTTGACACCCATCCGCCCGGCCCTGTACAAATCTCTGCATATCCACGCGAGAGTGGCGGAACTGGCAGACGCGCCAGACTTAGGATCTGGTGGGTAACCCCCATGGGGGTTCGAGTCCCCCCTCTCGCACCACACAACAAGTTGTCAGTTTTCAGTGCTCAGTCTGCAGTCACAGGATCTCTCATAGACTGATAACTGATCACTGTATACTGACACCTTTCTCTCTGGGAGCCCCCATGAAACTCGAAGTGACCGAACTCGGCCCGGTGAAACGGGCATTTAAGATCGAAGTGCCCTCGGATGAAGTGAACCGCCACTTCTCGCAAGCCTATGCGGAACTGAGCCGCCAGGTGCATGTGCCCGGCTTCCGGCCCGGGAAGGCCCCGCTGGCGCTGCTGGAGAAACGCTACGCCAAGGCCATCGAAGAAGACCTCGTGCGCCGGCTCATTCCCGATTACTACGGCAAGGCGGTGCGGGAGGCCGGCGTCATCCCGGTGCAGGTGGAAGTGCCGCCGTTGGAGCGCCTGAAGCTCAAGAAGGATCAGCCCTTCAGCTTCACGGCCACGGTCGAGATCAAACCCAAGATCGAACTGCGCGACTACCGGTCGCCCAATCCGATTTCGCTGAAAAAAGACAGCCGGACGGTGACCGACGAGCAACTGGCGCAAACCCTGGAAGCGCTCCGGCAGCAGCAGGGCCAGCTGGACGCCGCGCCCGCCGACACGGTCTTGGGTGAGGGCGAATTTGCCGTCTTGGACGTCCAAGGTTCCGTGAACGGGGTCGCACTGGAACATGCCAAAACAGAGGGCCACGTGCACCGGGTCGGCTCCAAGGAACTGGTGCTGGGCTTGGAGGTCGACACGCACCTCCTCGGAAAGACGGCCGGCGATACGGTGGAGATTCTTCAGCCCTATCCCGCCGCCCATCCGGATGCGGAGTTGGCCGGCAAGACGGTCAGCTTTCGCGTGACGATCAAGGCCCTCAAGCAACGGCGCCTCCCCGCGCTGGATGACGAGTTTGCCAAGGATTGCGGCCCCTACAACTCCCTCGATGAATTGAAGGACAAGTTACGCGCCGAAATGGATCGGGCGCTCCAACGCGATATCGAAGCCGGATACAAGGACCAAGTTCTCAAGCGGCTCGCGGAAACGCATCACTTCGACCTGCCCGAATCGCTGGTGGAGCGGGAGCTCCAGGCTCTCGTTCGCCAGCATTTCGAAGCGGAGCGACGCCGCCGCGCCAAGGGAAACCAGGCGACGGAGCCGGCCGAACAGGCCGGCGAAGTGACGAGGCTGCGGGCGGAACATGGCGAGGAAGCCAAACGGCGGGTCAAGCTGAGCCTCATTCTCGAAGCCATCGCCGACAAAGAAGGCATTGCGGTGACGCAGGAAGACGTGGAAGCGGACATCCGCCGGGTGGCGGGGGAACTCCGTCTCTCGCTGGAAGACGTGCATCGATTGATTCAGGCCGGCGGGCAGGATGCCTTGGACGATCTCAGAGGCCGTATCCTCGCGGAAAAGTCTCTGGATTATGTCTATCGCCAGGCCGTGATTCAGGGATAGCTGGCCCCGTCCATTGGGGAGCGCACCCCTACCAAAGACCCGGTGCAACCCCCTGAAACTGTGATAAGATCAGCCCAGTTCGGCCAAGGAGGAAAGGACTGACTGCCATGCTTGTGCCTATCGTGATCGAACAGACGAATCGAGGGGAGCGGGCCTATGACATCTATTCGCGCCTGCTCAAGGACCGTATCATTTTCTTAGGGGCCCCGATCGACGATGTCTTCGCCAATCTGGTCATCGCTCAGCTGCTGTTTTTAGAGGCGGAGGACCCTGAAAAAGACATCAATCTGTATATCAATTCGCCGGGCGGCAGCGTGACGGCGGGACTCGGCATCTACGACACCATGCAGTACGTCAAACCGCCCATCAATACCATCTGCCTGGGGCAGGCGGCCAGCATGGGCGCCCTGCTCCTGACGGCCGGCACCAAGGGGAAGCGGTACGCGCTGCCCAACGCCCGGGTGATGATCCACCAGCCGATGGGCGGATTCCAGGGCCAGGCCACGGAAATCGACATTCATGCGCGGGAGATTCTCAAGATTCGCGAGCGGCTCAACGAGATTCTCGTGAAGCACACCGGCCAGCCGCTGGAGAAGATTCAGAACGACACCGAGCGCGACTACTTCATGTCGGCCGAGGAATCCAAGCGATACGGAATCATCGACGAGGTGATCACCCGGCCGCCGAAAGCGATTCGAGACGTGACGAAGGATGGAAACGGGGCCAGAGGGGACGGCAAAGAAGGGGCCTAACTGGGGAGGCGCTATGCCGAAGCAGGAGAAGTCTGACCGACATCTACGCTGTTCCTTCTGCGGGAAAAGCCGCGACGAGGTCCGCAAGCTGATCGCGGGCCCGACGGTCTACATCTGCGATGAGTGCGTCAATCTCTGCAACGACATCATCGCGGAGGACTGGGAAGAGGCCAAAGAGGAGATCTCCTCGAAGCTCCGCAAGCCCTCCGAGATCAAGCATCACTTGGATCAGTACGTCATCGGGCAAGACCGCGCCAAGAAGATTCTGTCCGTGGCGGTCCACAATCACTACAAGCGGATTTCGGCCAACGAAGTCGACGACATCGAACTTCAGAAGGGGAACATCCTGATCATCGGCCCGACCGGAACCGGCAAGACCTTGCTGGCCCAAACGTTGGCTCGCTATCTCGATGTCCCCTTTACAATCGCCGACGCGACCACCCTCACGGAAGCCGGCTACGTGGGCGAGGATGTGGAGAACATCATCCTCAAGCTCCTGCAGGCCTCCGACTACGACGTGGAACGGGCCCAGCGCGGCATCGTCTACATCGACGAAATCGACAAGATCAGCCGCAAGAGCGACAGCCCCTCCATCACCCGCGACGTGTCGGGCGAAGGGGTCCAGCAGGCGCTCTTGAAGCTCATCGAAGGGACCGTGGCGAACGTGCCGCCTCAAGGCGGACGCAAACACCCCCACCAGGAATTCATCCAGGTGGACACCTCGAATATCTTGTTCATCTGCGGCGGAGCCTTCGTCGGCCTCGACAACATCATCGAACAGCGGGTCAACAAGAAGTCGATGGGCTTCGGCGCCGAAATCCGCACCAAGCACGAACGCGCGCTCGGCGACATCTTGGCCCAGGCGCAGCCGGAAGACCTGTTGAAGTACGGGCTCATCCCGGAATTCATCGGCCGTCTGCCGGTCGTGGCGACCCTGGAGGAATTGGACGAGAAGGCCTTGATTCGAATCCTGACCCAGCCGCGCAATGCGCTGACGAAGCAATACGAGAAGCTGATGTCCTTCGAGAAGGTGAAGCTGAAGTTCACCGAAGGCGCTCTGGGCGCGATCGCGCGGAAGGCCTACACGCAGAAGACCGGCGCCCGCGGCCTGCGCGCGATCCTCGAAGAAGTCATGCTGGAAGTCATGTACGATGTGCCGTCCCAGAAGCACATCAAGGAAATCCTGGTCACCGAAGATGTGATCCACGGCAAGAGCCAGCCCCTGCGCCTCCTGGAGCAGGAAAAGGATCAGAAGACCGCCTAACGGATCGCATTCTGCCGCAACGAAGCGGGCGGGGCAGCAACCGGCTGTGCCCGCCCTTTTTTTGTCCGGGGCCCCTCCCCGCCGGCGCCCCGTCCCGCTCAATTTCTGCCGGTCTGAGGCCGATAGAGCCGTCACGCGACCCTTTTTCGACTTCAGAGAAACGAGGCTATACTTCTATGCCGAAGGTTGCCGTTGCCGACAAACCCACGACCCCCGCGGGCGCCATGAAACTGCCTGTCGTCGTTACCAAATCGCACAAGGGCAAGGCCCTGGAGCTGGACCCCCAGCGCGAGACCATGTCGCTGCTGGGGACCGACGGGGAACCCATGGGCACCGTCAGTTGGGAGTCGGTGATCAACTACATTCGCGCGCTCGGAGAGAAGCCGCGCCAGGCTGAAGCCAGGACACAGCCGAGAGCCAGTCTCGCGTTTTCAATCCGATACCTCACGCCGGACGGGCGCATGATCGAAGGACGGGCCTCGGGGTTGGGTGGGGGGGGGCTGTTTATCGACAGCCTGACGCCGCTCCCCGTCGGCACGGATTTGACCGTTGAATTCTCGCTGCCGGACGGCAGTCAAGAGTGGCTGAAAGCGAGGGGCTCCGTCGCCTGGGTCTGTCCCAAGCCGGATCAATACGCCTTTCATCCCGGGATGGGCATCAGGTTTACGGAAATCGACGAGGCGGTCCGGGAACGAATTCTCACCATGGTTCGGCTGCTCAACCAGCTCCAGCCGAACGGCCATCACTAGCCCCTTCCAATTCCTGAATCGCCCATCGCGCCCACCGTTGGACCCGTTCATGTGAGTCCTTTACCGCCGCCTCCCTGAGCGCGGAGAGGGCATCCCGATGGCCGAGCTTCCCCAACCGATAGGCCGCTTCCCCCCGAACCCCGGCATCCTCATCCCGCAGCAAGCGCTCCATGATGGGCGCCACCGCCTCCGCGGCCCCCGTTTCACCCAACGCGGAGAGCGCCCCCTGTCTCACCCGCGCATCCTCGTCTTGAAGCGCCTCCGTTAAGGGCGCGACAGCGTTCGGGGCCTCCAACCAACCGAGCGCCGTGGCGGCGGCGCGCCGTGAGGCCGGGTCCGGGTCCCGCAACGTCTCGATCAGCTGCGTCACCAGCCCTGGCGCCCGCTCGAACTGGCCCAAGGCGGTGGCCGCGGCCTCCTTGACGACCACCGCGGGATCGTCGAGCGCGGCCGCGACCGCCAACGGGGCTTCTCTCGTCGCCGCTGATCCCAACCGCCCCAGCGCCCAGACGGCAGCCGCACGGACCGAAGGGTCCGGATCGGAGAGACACTCGAGGAGCACCGGCTCCGCCTCCGCCCACCCCACTTTCCCCAACGAGAGCGCGGCGGTATATCGGAGGACCGGATCAGGGTCTCGCAGCAGCTCGATCAATCGCTGCGATGCGCGGGCAGGATCGGTGGGGGGAGAATCCACACAGCCGGCCATGAACGCCACGACGGACGCAAGACTCAAGAAGGAAGCCAGGAGTCGGAGAAGAAGGCTGGGACGCCGACGACACACCGGGGCGGATCAGGATTTGGGGGCAGGCTCGTCAGGCGCCATCGGCCCCTGCTTGGCCAATTCGATGGATTGCTCGATCTCTTTCTGCGCCGCATCGATTTCCGCCTGAATAGTCCGCATTTCCGGATCGACCGAGCTGCGCACATCGGCCACGGCCTGACGGAAGCTCCGGAGGGTCTCCCCCAGCCCCTCGCCCAGACTCTGCATATCCTGGCCGGTGAGCCCGGCGGCTTCCTGGGCCTGCTGGGCCTTGGCCCGCATCGCGGCTTGCTGCGCCTGGACACGCGCCACCGCGTCCTTGTTGACGATCGCCGAGGGGCGCTTGGCGGCAGGCGTCGGTCTGGCCGAGGCAGGCAGCGGAGGATATTGGGCCCGCGGCGCCGGCGCCGGTTGCGCCATTCTATCTTCCATGGTGGGCGGCGCGGGGACGGATGCAGTCGGCTGGACCTGCGGGGCGGCCGGTTTCGCCGCTCGCGCCGCTTGCGGGGCGGCTCCGGCTGCCATCAGGGCGGCCGTCGTCCCCGGGGTCGCTTCCGGCCCAGGGATATAGGGTGACGTGGGCTTGAGGGTCGCCTGGGCCGCCTGCGGCGGCTTCACGACATGGGCATCTTCTATCGGCGCGGGGGCGGCGGTGGGTTGCGCGCCCGTTTGCGCAACCGCGGGCTCGCCAGGGGCGCCGACCGGTTCGGCCGGGATTTGACTGACTTCCTTCTTGAATCCCTTGAGGGCCTTCCCGACCCCCTCGCCGATCTGGGGCAGACGGCCGGCGCCGAAAATGATCAGCACGATGACCAGAATAATGATCAGTTCGGAGAAACCGAGGGTGCCAAACATAGAGCCTCCCGGCCGGTCAAAGAGGTTCACTCTATCTGGGGCCGATTTGGACTGTCAAGGTCGCGGCAGGCACAGGGCACGAGGCGAGAGGCGATGGGCGAAAGGCTATGGGTCTCAGGCTAGATAGGCAATGGGCAAGAGGCTATAGCGATAGGTATTGAAATGAGGCCGGAGGTGAGAAGCAATGGGTGAAGATAAGATATCCCCTATTCTTGCCCATAGCCCGGCACCTATAGCCTATCGCCTTTGCTCATCGCCCCTCGCCTAATTCTTGAGAATCGGGATCAGTTCGGTTTGGAGGGGTTGGCCGAAGACGAGCACATCCCGGTCCGACACATAGGCGTCCAGTTCGCTACGGATGCCGAAGTCGCCCGGCAGATAGACTCCCGGCTCGATCGAAAAGCAGGTCCTGGGAATCAGCCGCCGGGTATCCTGCGTCTCGAGATTGTCGATGTTGGCGCCGTTGCCATGGACTTCCTCCCCGATCGAATGGCCCGTCCGATGGAGAAAGTGGTCCCCATAGCCCGCCTCCCGAATCACCGTCCGGCAGACGTCATCGACTTCCCACCCGCAGGGAAACGCGCCCTGTCTGACCTGATTGCGCGCGAAGGCCAGGGCGGCGTCGCGCGCGTCGCGGACGAGCTCGAAAATTCGGCGATGGCGATCCGGCACATCGGTCCCCACGTAGCCCGTCCACGTAATGTCGCCGTAGACGCTCCCCGGTTCAGGCTTCTTGGCCCAGAGATCGATGAGCAGCAGATCGCCTTCCTTGACGGGAGCCGATCCCTGCGAACCCGGCGTGTAGTGGGGATCGGCGCTGTGGGCATTGACGGCGGCGATGGGCGCCGAGCCGGTCACCAAGCCCCGGGCCTTCATGCGGGCCAGGATGAACTGCTGCACGTCATATTCGGAGAGGCCCGTGCGGACGCGAATGCGTTCCGCGACATGGGCGAAGGTCTCGGTGACGATCGCTCGCAGCCCCTCGACGGCCTCGCGATGGGAGGCCAGTTGCCGATCGTCCCACACGGCCTCGAATCGCTGCACCAGGTCGGCCGAGGTCGCGACGTCCACCCCAAAACTGCGGATTAGCTCGATGGTTCCGGCATCGATCCGTGAGAGGTAGGGCACGGCGTTGAGCGGGGAGTATTGCATGGCGATGCGGCCGGCGCCGCGCAGGATCTCCCGCAACTGGCGCTGTTGTTCTTGCCACCCCACATAGAAGCGGTCGGCCCCCGGTAGCTCCTCGAGTGTGTGGGGCTCGATCCGGTGGAGCAGCTTGGCCGGCGCGCCGGTCGCCGGCACCCAATAGTACCAACGCCGCGTGACATGCTTGCCGGGATCCAGCTTGAGGATGCGATAGGCCAGGGGGTCGCTGCCCCGGAAATCGTAGAACAGCCAGCCGTCGAGTTTGCCGGCCGCTCGCAAGGCCTCCTGAATTTCCTCAACCCGGGCGCGATGGAGATCGACCTCGGACATGCCGGCCATCTTACTGAGGGACCGATAGGCCGTCAACGAATGGCGCCTTACCGAATGGCCCCTTACCGGCGCGCGCAGGATGCGGCAATAACTGGCGACACCCCGCCCCCTCTGATAGTCTCAACCCAGAGGGTTTCTGCGGATGCCAGGCTCTGCTGGACACGGGTCTCTCATGGATGCGACGACCAAGTTCGACTGTCCTGCTTGCGGGTCTTCTCGAACAGACCTCACATGCACAGTCCCGGATTACGAGTACGGGCTCTCCTCTCGCGCGCTCTACGCGACCTGCGGCGAGTGCCTGACGACGTTTCAAGCGCCGATGCCGAGCGAGGCGCAACTGACCTCGTGCTATCCCCCGACCTACCACGCGCAAACCAATCAGGGGCTGTTGCACAGACTCCGCTGCCGTCTTCGCCTCCGCCAGCTGCTCCCGTTGCCGCTCAGGGAGGGAGTGGCCGTGGACTATGGGTGCGGAAACGGCGGTTTTCTGCGATTCGCGGCTTCAGAATGTCCCGATGTCCGCTGGTACGGATTCGAAGTCGGAGCCACTCGGAGAGTCACCACGCTGATGGACGGACGCGTCACGTTGATCGAGGGCACGGTCGACGACCTTCTCGCGCAGCTCCCGCCCTGCCGACTCATCAGCATGAATCATGTCATCGAGCACCTGCCGGATCCTGCGTCGGTGCTGTCGGCCCTGTCGCGCGCCCTCTTGCCGGGCGGAGTCCTGATCGGTCAGACTCCGGCGGCCGGATCGTGGGAACACCGGATCTTCGGCGCCAGGTGGAGCGGGTACCATGCCCCCCGCCACACGGTGGTCTTTTCTCCAAGGGGTCTGCGTGAGTGCTTGTCGCGGGTGGGTTTTCGCCAGATCACGATTGCGCCCGGCTTCAATCCGGCCGGCTTAGCCGTCAGCTTGGCCTCGGCGGCGGCAGTTGGAGCGACCCGCGGCATCGCCAGACAGGGACTCCCCTGGCTCGGCTGGCTGGCGACGGGAACAATGCTCGCCCCCTTGGATCTGCTGTCCGGCCGTTCGGGGATCATGAATTTCCGCGCCGTCAAGCCTGGCACGCCATGACGCGCCTCGACCTCACGCGCTATCTGAATAAACGGCCGGATGCCTGGTCGGCCATGATCGTGTCCGGCCACCTGGCGCTGGCCCTGCTCCCCCTCTATCTCTGCGCCTGGTCGGGCCTTGGCCTCCACCTGATCCTGGCCTGGCTCTGGGTGGGAGTGGGCATGAATGGGCTTCTCAACCTCATGCATGAGTGCGCGCATTACCATGTCTTCAGGGAGCGCGCGGGCTCGCAATTTCTGGGACGATGGATCCTGGGCCCCCTCGCGCTGGCGGATTTCGACGCCTATCAAAAGCGCCATTGGATTCACCACCGACAGTTGGGCGAAGCGGAAGACCCGAAATACATCTATCGCCGGAACATCCGAGGACGACGATGCGCGGCCTTGGCCCTGCGCTGTCTTGGGTTGCTGGAGGCCCTCAAGAAATTCACGGGGCAGACCCTGCCCTCACCTCCCGTTGGCGTTTCCTCCTCGCCTGCTTCCCGCCTCTGGATGCTGCGCACCCTGGTCGTGCAAGGACTCCTCGGCGGCTCCCTGCTGGTGGTAGCCGCGCTTTCTCCTTCCCGATCCCTCGGTGAGGGACTCTGGGCCGGCGCCGCGACATATGGAGGCGGGTACCTCTATGCCTTGGCCTCGCTCACGGTCTGGATCGCCAGCTTGCGGGCGATCGCCGAGCACCAGATCACCGACGATGGCGCCGCACACCAAAAAGATGCCGCGCTGCGGAATTTTCAGTCTGGACGAGTCCTCGGCTGGCTCCTCGGCAGCTACGGATTCGTTCAGCATGCGACCCATCACTACGAGCCGGCGATTCCCTACTACAACCTGCCAAACGCGACCCAGGCTCTGGCCTCGTCAAACCCCGTGTTTGCCCCGCGCTATACCTATGGGCGCGTGCTGGCCGAAGCGATCAGGTAACCGATTGAGAGACTGGCGGGACGAGCGAGACATGCGAGCAAGGCGCGACAGGCGAGAAAAGCTGGAAATGAATGATGACCGCCTATTCGGAGATTCCACGTTCAGCATTCCTCGTTCTGCGCTTCCGCTTCACCCCGTCGCGCCTTTCCCGCTTTTCCCGGCAGTCTCGCCCATTGAGCGAAATACTCCAGGTCACATGCGCCCTTCATCCAGCTCGATGATATCCACCCACGATGTCGCAGGCGGCATGGCGCCCATCGGCACGCCGCGCTTCGCGGCCACCTCGGCGAGACGAGATTGAAACCGCTGGCGGGCCGCCTCGTCCTTGGGGCCGCCCGTCAGGATGCGCTCATTCCACCCCTTCACCTCGTCCTCCGAAGGGCGGCGACCGTGGCCATAGACCCACTGCAGCAGCTCATCGTCGCTCCCCCCCTCCAAGACCCGACGCTCGAATTCCTGCGGATTGATCCGCAGGAACTCCACCAGGTACTTGTCGAATCCGGTCGTGAAGTAGTTGTAGTCTTGGATCAATCCCTCGTGGCGGAGGCGGATCTTATCGATCAACCGCCCCAGATGCGCCATGCCCCCCACCAAGGCCTTGGGGCTTCGCGGATAGCGAGTGGCAGCCATGCTTCGACTCCTTTCTGCTCGACGGTTCAGGTTGAGAAACATCCAAGCCCCCACTTGCGCCCCGTATCGGGGAAGCGGTACCCTACCCCCTCGTTTGCACTCGTTCAGATTGTGGCATCTTTCACATCAAGGAGGGCACCATGGCACTGAGACTCGGAGACGAGGCGCCGAATTTCACGGCGGAGACCACCGAAGGCACCGTTACCTTCCACGAATGGCTGGGCGGCGGCTGGGGCATTCTCTTCTCTCACCCCAAGGATTTTACGCCGGTCTGCACGACCGAGCTCGGCTACATGGCCCGAATCAAAAGCGAGTTCGATAAACGCGGGGTGAAGATCCTCGCGATCAGCGTGGATCCCCTCGACTCCCACAAGGGGTGGACGAAGGACATCAACGAGACCCAGAATTGCACCGTCAGCTATCCCCTGATTGCCGATCCCGACAAGAAAGTCGCCATGCTCTACGACATGATCCATCCGAACGCCCTGGACAATATGACCGTCCGCTCGGTCTTTGTGATCGGGCCGGATAAGAAGATCAAGCTGATGCTGACCTACCCGGCCTCCTGCGGCCGCAACTTCGATGAATTGCTTCGCGTGATCGACTCGCTCCAATTGACCGCGAAGTTCAAAGTGGCGACGCCCGTCAATTGGAAAGACGGCCAGGATTGCATCATCACGCCGGCGGTGTCGGATGCCGAGGCCACGACCCTTTTCCCGAAGGGCTTCCGAGCCGTGAAGCCGTACCTGCGCTATACCCCTCAGCCGAATAAGTAACGCGGGGACGTAGGAGGGCAGAGGGTCGAGCCGAGTGGCAATTGCCTCGACCCCCTGCCATCCACCCTCATGCCCTCCCAGCCTTCTTCCGCCTCATCGATCCAGCCACCAGTTCAAACTCGTAGAGCCGGCACTCCAAGGGCCCGTTGTACAAGGGAATGCGGCGCGATGGCGTCAGTCCGATAAGTTTCGGCAGACGAAGGTCCGCCGTCAACAGACAGGCCCGCCAGCCTGCGAATCGTTGCTTCAGCGCATCGCCGAGTTTCGGGTACCAGGCCGCCATGTCCGCCGCCGCCGCCACGCGGACCCCATAGGGGGGATTCGTCACGAGCAGCCCCGTCTCCGTCGGCTTGGTGCGAGTCAGCACATCGCCCTGTTCGACTCGCACAAACCGTTCGACGCCGGCCGCTCGCAGGTTGGCCTGCGTGGCCTCGAGTGAGACCCGCTGCACATCGCTGCCGAAAAGTTGCGGCGCCGGTCGGTCGGTTGACTCGCCCGCTTGCGTTGTTGTGACGTCTTCCCAGGCTCGCGCGTCAAACCAGCTGAGCCGTTCGAAGGCAAACCGCCGCCCGCGGCCGGGGGGAAGGCCGGCCGCCATTTCCGCCGCCTCGATGAGAATCGTGCCGCTGCCGCACATCGGGTCCAAGAGCGCCAGGTCCTGCGGCCATCCCGCGAGGCGAAGGATTCCGGCGGCAAGATTCTCTCGCAAGGGCGCAGACCCGCCTGTCAGACGATGCCCCCGCTTGAAGAGGGGCTCCCCGCTGGTGTCGAGATACAGCGTCGCTCGCGGTCCCTGGAGATGGCCGACGATCAGCACGTCAGGCCGTTGCGTATCCACCGTCGGGCGCCGGCCGGTGGCCGACCGAAAGGCATCGCAGACGGCGTCTTTGATCCGAAGCGTGACAAACTCGAGACTCTTCAGTCGGCAGTCTTGCGCGCTCACTTTGACCTTCATCGAAACGCCCGGCGGGAACCACTCTCCCCACCGCACCTGTCGGGCCCACTCATAGAGATCCCGCTCATCGTGATACGAGTTCGCGGCGACCTGCCAGAGGACACGACTCGCGATGCGGCTTCCAAGATTGGCCCGATAGCAAAGCGCGAACGACCCTCTAAACCCAACTCCTCCATCCGTCCGCGTGATCTCCTGCGCCCCCCAGGTCGTCAGCTCGTCCGCCAACAGCGACTCGAGCCCGCGCGGGCAGGGCGCGAAAAATTGCTCGACCGCGCCGCCAACGATCGGCGAACGGCCTGCCGCGTCCTTCTTGTGTGAGTCCACCATCTGGGACTATCCGTGCTTACCGGACACCAATGGAGCAAATCCGCCCCACTTTCGACTGACCATACCTACTTTGTGGGAATTGTCGGGGTTCGGGGAGGGGCGTAGGCTCGACCCTAGGATTTCGACCGTGGAGGCGACGGAGCAGAGGGATCACCGATGGCTTCCGAACAGTTCGACCAGGAGGGTGACATGCTGGCGAGGCTCCAAGGGAAAACGGAACGCATCCATGAACAGGCCGGCAAGATCGGGCGGACGTGGCGCGAACTCGACGGCCATCCCTGCCCCTATTGCGGTTGTTCACGCTACACCCTGATGTTCCGGTTTGAGGCGCGCGGCCAATCCGGCATTCTCTCCGCCAAGTGCAGCCAGTGCGACCGTCAGCGCGAAATCCAGCACCAAGAGGTCGAGCTGGATATCCGCCAACGGAAATTGCACTGAGTTGAGCGCAGCACGATCCGCGAAATCGGACAGGACGCCCCTCCATCATCATGGCCCATTCAGCTCGCTTTTCCCGCCTATCCTCGCTAGACTGGCCTGAAATGATCGCCGCAGCGTCCGCCGGCCGGACGCGCGGCCTGAGTCGTTGCTCCGATCCAGACGATGGAATTGTCTCCCTTCCTCTACGGTCTCTATAAGCTCGCCAAATACGCCATTTATCCCTATTCCTGGTTCGTCCTCCTCGCCGGCCTCATGGCAGTGCTGGCCTGCTTCCCACCCTCTGCATGGACAACACGGTGGATGCGACGGGCAGCCTTCACCGTATTCGGTCTCTTGTTGCTCCTTGGGAACTCCTGGGTTTCACACCTCGTCATGGGGACCCTCGAGGCCTGGCATCCTCCGGTGGACCCCGCCACACTTTCCAAATCCGACTACATTGTCGTCCTCGGTGGCGGCATCGATGAGAAGGGGACGCTCCGACCCACAACCGACCTTTCCGCCGTGGGCGCGGAACGCGTCCGATGCGGCATTGATCTCTACAAGCGAGGGCTGGCGCCCACCGTCGTGATGTCCGGTGGCGATGCCAGGGTGTTCGGCGAGGGAGTTCTCGAAGCTCCTATCATGAAAGAGTTCGCTGTCCGCGACGGCGTTCCGGCAAGCGCCATCGCCGTGGAGGACCGATCTCGCACGACCTACGAAAATCTCGCGCACGTTCGACAGTTGATCGGGCCTGGCGCTTCGCTGATTCTGGTGACGTCGGCCTACCATATGCCCCGAGCCTACCAACTCGCCGCGCATCAGGGCCTTCGCCCGATCCTCTACCCCTGCGGGTACCATACGCGAAATCTTCCGAGCTGGTCGATGGTGGGAAACCTCTTTGATCTCATTCCGAATTCGACGGCCTTTTGGCACAACTCTGTGGCCATTTCGGAAATAACCGGCATCCTCGTCTATAAGCTGGTCGGCAAGGCCTGACCGCTCAAGTTACTCCCATGGAGTCAGGGCCAGGGGATCACGGTGAGGCCGCCGCATCCGCCCCCGAAAGCCGAAACACGGCGCCGGCATGATGGTCGACGACATAGAGCTCGCCGGACTGATCTAGCCCGAACGAGGAGATGCCCATGGTTGTCTTGAGCAGCACGTCGGGTGGATCCCCTGTCGTTGATCGCCCCCTCCGGAAGCTGAAGATCTCTCCTGAGCAATAGTCCCCGTACAGATAGGCGCCCCGCAGCGTCGGGAGACGCGCGCCGCGATAGACATAGCCCCCCGTAATCGAACAGCGCCGGCGTTCGTGAACATATTCGAAGACCGGCTCGACCAAGCCGTCCTTGTTGCAGAATAACCTCGGGCGAAAACAGTGGGCGCCCTCCATCACTCGCCAACCGAGGTTGTCGCCTCGGCGCACCACGTCGATCTCCTCCCACTCGTTCTGCCCCACGTCTGCCACCCACAGCTCCCCCGATGGCGGGTCGAAAGAAAATCGCCAGGGATTCCTGAGTCCCGTCGCGTAAATCTCCGGACGCCCGTTCCCGTTCTTGAACGGATTGTCGGACGGAATCGCATAGGGCGAGCCCTGATCCACGTCGATCCGGAGCATTTTCCCCAAAAGATCGTCGCCATTCTGAGCCCGATTTTCAGGATCGCCCGCCGACCCGCCGTCGCCCATGCCGATGTAGAGCAACCCGTCCGGTCCGAACTCCACCATGCCGCCTTTATGATTCGGATAGGGCTGCGCGATGGCGAGAAGAATCTTCTCCGCTGTGGCCGACCGATCGGGATCGGGCGAGACCCGGAATTCGGCGATGACCGTCATCCCATCGGTGGCCCGGACATAATTGACGACGTACCGCCCATTCTGCGTGTAGCGCGGATGAAAGGCCATTCCCAGCAGCCCTTGCTCGCCGGACGCCCTGACCCTGTCCGCAATATCCAAAAACGGCCGTTCGAGCAGACGACCGTCCCGCACCACACGAATGCGTCCAGGCTGTTCGACGATAAAGAGACGGCCCGAGCCGTCGCCGGCGTGGGTGAGATAGACGGGCCGCTCCAAGCCCCTCTCTATGATGGGCGTGAGGACGATCGAGGGACTGTCGCGCGAAGCCCAAACGGGCTGGTGGCCGAGTACGCAGACCGTGAAGAGGGCGAGGAAGCCTCGCCTGACGAGCGATCGTGTGGATGGCTTCATACGTGATTCCGTTGCTCCAAGAAGGTGATGAGAGCACGATAGGTCTGCTGTCTCACGGCTGCTTTGGTGGGGCTCACCCCCTCCCAGCCGGCCTCCAACCACACCTGCTCGCGCAGATGAGGCTGCGCCTCATTACACATGGTCCACATCTGATGGAGAAAGTCCGACGGAAGCCCGACTTGAACTCCCTCCGATTCGACTCGATCATCCAGAATGGCCAGAAGGTCGGAGACGGCTTGATCCGGGCGATAGGCTTCAGCCGCGAAACCAAAGGAACGGTGAGTCTGATCGTCCTGCTTCGCCTGCTCGACAAGATCATCCATGTAGGACTTGAGGAGGCCGATTTGGTGACCGGACAGGGTCATGGGCTTCAGCGCGATGTGCGAGACAGGCGAGAAAAGCTGGAAATGAATGATGAAGTGTGGAGCCCCACGGTTTTCCAGCCGTGGTCCCTCTGAGTTGATTGCGTCGGCGAAACCCGCCGAGCCTCCTCCGCCGAAGGAGCTCCGGCGACGAAGGCCGGA
>CAYZTJ010000014.1:0-3254 GCA_964481215.1 uncultured Nitrospira sp.
TCGAGCAGGACAAGCTCTGGATGCTGCAGACGCGGGTCGGCAAGCGCACGGGCATCTCGGCCGTGCGGATCGCGGTCGACATGGTGCGGGAGGGCGTGATCTCCAAAGCCGAGGCCGTGCAGCGCGTCGGGCCGGAGCAGCTGGCCCAGTATCTCTATCCGATTTTCGACGGCGGCGAAGAGGCGAAGCAGAAGGCGCTCGGCAAGGGGCTGCCGGCCGGCCCCGGCGCCGCCGCCGGGCGGATCGCGCTCACGCCCGACAAGGCGGTCGAGATGAAGGCCAAGGGCGACCGCGTCGTCTTGGTCCGCCAAGAGACGAGCCCGGACGATATCCACGGCATGAACGCCGCGCTCGGATTCCTCACCGCCCGCGGGGGGATGACCAGCCATGCGGCGGTGGTGGCGCGCCAGATGGGCAAGGTCTGCGTCGCCGGTTGCGAGGCGGTGGAGGTCGAGGACGGGAACACCGTCAAGATCGGCTCCGCGGTCATGAAGGAGGGCGACTATCTCTCCATCAACGGATTTACCGGCCAGGTCTATCAGGGCGACGTGCCGGTCGTGGAGTCGGACGTCATCCAGGTAATCCAAGGCAAGATGGACGCCAAGAAGTCGGAGAAGTACCAACGCTTCGCGTTGCTCCTGAGTTGGGCCGACGATTTTCGGACCCTCAAGGTGCGGGCCAATGCCGATGTCCCGGACCAGGCGATGGTCGCGCGGGGATTCGGCGCCGAGGGCATCGGGCTCTGCCGCACCGAGCACATGTTCTTCGCGGAAGACCGCATTCCCATCATGCAGCGGATGATTCTGGCTCGGACTAAGGCGGAACGTGAAAAAGAACTCCTCAAACTGCTGCCCTTGCAGAAACAGGATTTCATCGGGCTCTACCGTGAAATGAAGGGCTATCCGGTGACGATCCGGCTGCTCGATCCGCCGCTCCATGAGTTTCTTCCGAAGCGGGAGGAGCTGATGGTCGAGATCGCGAAGCTCGAGCTGACCCATGCCGACGCCTCGGCCGTGGACGAGAAACGCCGATTGCTGGCGCGGGTCGAGGAGCTGCACGAATTCAACCCCATGCTGGGCCTCCGGGGCTGCCGGCTCGGCATTCTGATGCCGGAGATCACCCGCATGCAGGCGCGGGCCATCATCGAGGCGGCCTGCGAGATGGCCAAGGAGGGCAAGAAGATCGTCCCGGAGATCATGATCCCGCTGGTCGGCATGGTCTCCGAAATGAAAGCCCAGAAGGACATCATCAAGGAAGTGGCCGAGGAGACGATGAAGAAGGCGGGCGTCAAGCTGACCTACCTCGTCGGCACCATGATCGAGCTGCCGCGCGCCGCCGTGACCGCGGGCCGCATCGCCCAGGAGGCCGAGTTCTTCTCCTTCGGCACCAACGATCTCACCCAGACGACCTTTGGATTCTCGCGCGACGACGCGGCCAAGTTTGTCTCCTTCTACATGACGCGCCAGGACACCTGCCCGGTCTGTCAGAGCGCCGAAGTCGACTGGAAGGACATGAAGTGCCGTTCCTGCGGGGCCGCCGTCGCCAAGAAGCCCGACAACATTCTCGACGCCGATCCCTTTGCGACTCTGGACCGCGAGGGCGTGGGATCGCTGATGCGCCTGGCCATCGGCGAAGGACGCCGAACGAGACCCGGCATCAAGCTGGGCATCTGCGGGGAACACGGCGGAGACCCGAATTCGGTCGAATTCTGCCACGAGATCGGGCTGGACTATGTGAGCTGCTCTCCCTATCGGGTCGCCATTGCGCGGTTGGCGGCGGCCCAGGCCGCCCTCGCGGGCAGGGCCGCAACCAAGCCGAAGTCCGCGCGCCCGCGGACGCAGACCAGGACTCGGGCCAAGTCCCGCCGGTGACGGTGTCGGCGCGCACCTCGAGACCGTTCGGCCGCCGCGTGGCTGAACAGGATTCCCGCTACATGACGCTGGCCCTTCGCTTGGCGGCGAAGGGCCGCGGACGGACCAGCCCCAATCCACTGGTCGGCGCCGTGGTGGCGGCCGGCGGCCGCATCGTCGGCACGGGCTACCATCGAGTTCTCGGCGGGCCCCATGCGGAGATCCATGCTTTGGCGGCCGCCGGGCCCCGCGCCAGGGGCGCGACGCTCTACGTCACCCTCGAACCCTGCGTCCATCTGAAGAAGCGGACCCCTCCCTGCGTCCCCGCCGTGGTCCGCGCCGGTATCCGGCGCGTCGTCGTGGCCATGCTCGATCCGAATCCGGCCGTCCGCGGCCGTGGAGTCCGCGCCCTGCGGAGGGCGGGGATTCGAGTCGAACTCGGCTGTCTGCGGGACCGGGCCGCCGAATTGAATGAAGGCTATTGCCACCGGATTCGAACCGGACGCCCGCTCGTGACGGTGAAGGCGGCCATGACGCTGGACGGAAAAATCGCGGCGGCCGGCGGCGAGTCGCAGTGGATCACGGGCGAAGCGGCGCGCCGCGACGCGCATCGGCTGCGGGCCGGGGCCGACGCAATTCTGGTGGGGATCGGGACCCTGCTCGCGGACGATCCCAGATTGACGGTCCGTCTCGGCGGGCGCCGCGTGCCGACCCGGACCGGGGCCCAACCGCTGCGCGTGGTTCTGGACAGCCGGTTGCGCATCCCCTTTCGCGCGAAGATGCTGTGGGAGCCCTCAGGGGGCCAGGTCGTGGTGATCACCACGACGCGCGCCGACGCCGCGCGGATCAAGCGGCTGGAGCATCAGGGCGCCCGGGTGATCCAGGTCGCGGCCGCGCCACGGGGGGTGTCGCTGCCGGCGGCGCTCCATGCGCTGGCGGGATTGGGCGTCAATCATGTCCTGGTGGAGGGCGGCGCGGAAGTGAACGCGGCCCTGCTGCAGGGCAAGCTCGTAGACCGGTTGGTCCTCTACCTGGCGCCGAAGCTGCTCGGCGGGCGAGACGCGCTCAGCGTCATCGGCGGAACGGCGCCGCGCCTGGCCGACGCCATTTCCCTCGATGAGGTCTCGGTCGCTCGAATCGGGAAGGATCTGCGGCTGGATGCGCGGATTCGGCGGTCTGGGCGAAGCGGGTCGGGACGGACCTCTACGCTTCCTTGAAGAGTTCGGGATAGCGGTCCGCCAGTTCCGGATACAATTCGGGATACCACTTTCTGGCACAGTGCGGGCAGAGGCTGTGGGTAAACACGGTCTTGGTGTGCGCTTCGAAATATTGCTCGACCTGGCTCCAATAGCCCCTGTCGTCGCGGATCTTCTTGCACGAGGCGCAAATCGGCAAGAGCGCGTG
>CAYZTJ010000014.1:3354-35842 GCA_964481215.1 uncultured Nitrospira sp.
TACAGGGATGAGGACTCTGACCACCAGGTCCGTTCCCTGGTCCGCTCCGCGGTCGAGTGGCTGTGGGTTCCGTTTTTCAGAGACATGCCGGACCGTGCCTCCGTTGCGGGGCGGTAATCTATCGTATTGCGGGCCGCCACTGCAAGCGAAACGGCGAGCTGGCCTGTCCGCAACGGACCGAAAGGGATTCTATCGGGCGTCATCGCCCCCCCATTCGGCCCTAATGAGCAGGGCGAGGGGACAGGTCCGGTGCTAGACTTGATCCAGATCTGGGTTCCAAGGACGGACCCACTCATTAGGAGGGAATGGGGCTACTATGGCTGTCTCACCCCTGTTGGCTCCGGGAGCCTTAGCCGCCTATACCGGCCTCTCCGCCGGCCAGCATCCCCCTGCCTCGCCCTATCGCGTGCAACGAGACAGGGTGGAGGATCAGGTAACGATTTCCGACGAGGCCAAACGACTCTCCAAGTCTCCGCCGGCGGACCGCGCCAAGATTCCCGACGATTTCGACCTGCGGACGCTCACCCAGAAGCTGGCGCAGGGCAAGCAGGTCCGTGATTTTCTGACAAGAGCCTTCCAGTCGAATCTCTAACGGCCTGGGCGCGAGCGGCGGCCGGACGGTCGTCTTGCGGGTTTCCGCACGGGTCGATCCGCCTGGGCGCGTGCGGGAAAGGCCTGCAGCGTGCCGTTGCGCCGCACGAGCGTGACGGGAACCTCGTAGAGGCGGCTCAAACTCCGGGCCGTGAGCACCGTCGCCCGCGGGCCGTCGGCGAAGATGCGTCCCTCCTTCAGCAAGATCACCCGCTCGATTTCGTCAGGAATCTCGTGCAAGTGATGGGTCGTGAGCAGGAGCGTCGTGCCCGCCCGCATCACGCGCCGTACCATGTCGACATAGTGAAACGACGAAGGCAGATCCAAGCCGTTCGTGGGTTCATCGAGGAGTAAAGTGCCGGGCCGATGCACCAGCGCTCGCCCCAGAAGCAGGCGGCGTTGCTGCCCGGTCGACAGGGCGCCGTAGGGCCGTTCCGCGAGATGCTCGATCCCCAGCTGGGTCAGGAGGTCGGCAGCCCTCCGCTGTTCTTCGTGGCTAAAGGTCTGATGAGGCCAAATCCCGATGCTGGCTCGGAAGCCGGACAGGATCACCTCGCGTCCGGTGGCCGAGGGGGCATACTCCTGCTGAAGGTCGGAGGAGACCAGACCCAGCTTCGCGCGGAGGTCCCAGACGTTCCACTCCTCCTCACCGTACAGGCGAACGGCGCTGTCTTCAGCCGGGACCGGATAGAGTTCACGGGTCATCACCTTGAGGAGCGTGGTCTTGCCAGACCCATTCGGCCCCAGCAGCGCGGTGTGGCAGCCCTGCTCGATCGTGAGCGTCAATCTGTCGAAGACGCAGGTGGAGCCGCGATAGACGGTGGCATTGACCATATGTAAGAGAGGCGGCATGGTTCAGCCGCTCACACGGGGGTTGTCGGCCATGTCGATCGCATCGGGCTTCGGCATGGTGGTCGTTCGGCAGATTCGGCCGACGTCCGAACGGGCGTCAATATTCAGTCCTTCGATGCCGATAGGGTATGAGGGACCCCTTCGGAGGGCTGACCTCTGGCCAGCGGGTTCCCCCATCGACCTCACCATGGCGAACACCCCACATCGGTCGGCGCAGACGGGCGAATCGGAGCGGCGCGACTATTTTCGGCACGATCTTGTCTTGCCGATGGCCTGTGTGCGGGAGGGCGAGGCAGACCCGCGGACCCTGACGCCCGCCCGCTTGAACCTGAGCGCCAATGGCATTCGCTTTTCCACCGCGCACTTCTGCCGCGTGGGGAATCGAGTCGATGTTCTGCTCGGCCTCCCTGGCGGGGCTCCGATTCGAGTGACCGTCCTTGTCTCCCAGTTGCGTCCAGACGATCAAGACGACACCGGCTACGTGGTCAGCGGACACTTCATCGGGCTGCCGCGGCGCACCCAGGAGCGCCTCATTCAGTTCCTGCTCCGAGCACAGGCCTCGCATCTCAAGCAGACGCACGAGGAACGGAGCGACGCGAAGGGTTGAGTCCGCAGTCAAGGCGGCTGGCGGGGACACGATCCCCGGGGCGTCGGGCGCCGCCAGGGGGTTTGCACGCAGCCGGGCAGGATCATCCCTGCCGGGCGTCATTGGTGCCCCCGACACGAATTGAACGTGCGACCCGCGGTTTAGGAAACCGCTGCTCTATCCAACTGAGCTACGGGGGCATGGCCCGTACGGTACTCAACGGAGCACCGAATGTCCAGCCCCGGGCCGCCGACCGCCATTGCCGGAGGCTCCGGTCCTTTTCTCGCCATTAGCTCAAGTTTGTGTTGGCCGGAGCCGAGAAGGAACCAGGCGGCGAATTGCGACGCGGCGTGTCAACTACGAGCGTACAGGCGGGAGGAGTCATGGGGAAGCGAGAAGAGTCCCGAAATTGGTCCGGTGTCCTGCTGGCGGTGGCATTGGTCGGCGTCGGCGGGGTGGGGGTGGCGGCCTATCAGGTTTATATCACGCAGGTGGTGTCGGCTCGCCAGGTGGCGGAGAATGCGCGCATCGTCGATGCGGCGCGCGCCGTCCGTGGCGCCATCGATCGCGCCGGAGACGCCGGTCCACAGCAGGGCCAAGCCTGGCAGCAAGAGGTGGCCTCCGGTCTGCTCGGGCTCGAGTATCTCGCGTCCGGCCAGGTGGAGGTTCGTGAGCAGGTCGCCCGGGTTCGCGGATTGTGGGTGGAGCATCAAACCGCGGCCGACCTCGTCTCGGTCCTCACTCGTCAGAAGCGGACGGCGGAGGTCGACAAGTTGGTTCAGACCGGGTATCAGAGCCAGGTGCGCAACCAACTGCAGGCGGCGCTCCAGGAGATCGAAGTCGGCTCGAGAGCGGCGGTTGTGGTGCAGGACGTGCAGGCGAAAGCCAAGGCCCGCACCTTCGTCTCCATGACGGCCGTGGTGGCCGCCTTGGCCTTTGCGAGTGTCGGGGTGGTGGGCTTCCGTATGCAACGGGATCAGCGGGTGCGCCGCGAGGTTGCCTCGCAGGCGCAGGTGCGTCGCGAACTCTCGACGGACGCCGTGGTCACGGTCGACGCCGAAGGCCGCATCCAGGACATCAATCGGCAGGCCGAAGATCTCTTTGGGTATCATCGGCTGGAGTTGATCGGCGAGTCCGTCGAAGTGCTGATGCCGGAACGCGTGCAGCTGCCGGCCTCGGGCGAGGCGCCGGCGAATCAGAACGGCGAGCCCGTCTGGTCGCGCCGGGTCGAGGGCGTGAAGAGGGATGGCACGGCGTTCCCGGTGCAGCTGGACGTGCGGTCGGTGGTTTCGGCGCAGGACGAGCAGGTGGTCGTCTGCACCGTCAGGGATGCCCAGGCGCAGCAGCAAGGCCAGGCGCCCGCCGCGGCGCCGGCGCCGGCGGGGGCCGTTCGGGATGCGCTGACCGACCTGTTCTCCCGCCAGTACCTCGAGGAGTTTCTGGAAGCCGAGCTGCGGCGGTCCGGGCGCAAGCACCGTCGCGTCGGGACCATCGTGGTCGATCTTGATAAGTTCCGGCAGGTCAACGACACCCATGGCGTGGCGGCCGGCGACGCGGTGCTCCGCGAAGTCGGGGCGCGTCTGCGGGCCCGCACGCGCCGGGAGGATGTCGTGGCGCGGTATGGCGGGGAGGAATTCGTGATCGTGTTGCCGGAAGCCTCCGTCGAGGCGACCAAACAGTGCGCGGAGCAGGTCCGCGAAGATCTGCGGGATCTCCGGGTCCAGGTCGGCGGGCGGACCATCGGGCCCGTCACGGTGTCGTCCGGCGTGGCCGTCTATCCGGAGCACGGCGTCACGGCCGAGGACATCCTGTCCGCCGCGAAAAACGCCCTCGCACAGGCGAAGTCGGCCGGGCGCGATCGGGTCATGGTGGCGCAGGCGCTCTCCTGGGAGCCCAGCAACGCCGACATGGTTCTCCTGCAAAAGCGAAGCGGGGCGTGAGGCTTCTGCCTCTCCGCCCCGCCTGACCGCCTCGTTTCGTCCCGCTTCTTACTTGCCCGGTACGACCGCGATCGGCCGTTGTCCCGCATGGTCGCGCTGGCAGGTGGACTCCGCCACGCTCCGCTGTCCCGCGGTGGCATCTTTCGGAATCCGATCCAAACAGGCTTGCAAAGAATCGCCCTGCGTCCCGGCCGCGGCGACGGATCGATCGGCTGCCGCGGCGGCGTTGACGGCCGTCCCTTTGGTGGGAAGCTGCGATCCGCCGCCCGACGGAGCGGGCGCGGCCGCCGGCGATGCCGCCGCCTTCCCCGAGCCGGACATGGTTCCGTCGGTCGCGGCACAGGCGGTGAGGAGCCCGACGCAGGTGAAGAGCGAGAGCAGACGAGCGATGGAGCCAAAGCGCATGGGGAACCTCCCTACGTAGGTTGGAGAGGCCACACTCTACAGGGCTCGTCTCGGAAAATGCAAGGTCCAGCCCACATTATTCATGACCGCTTCTACTGCAACCGCCGATTCGCCACTGCGACAAGCCGGCATACGACAGGCTGCATGCCGGCGGGCGGGCTCGCCCCTCGCGGCCTCCACGTACTGTTTCAAGTACGCGTCGGCCTCTCGAGGCTCCTCGCGCCCGTCTCGCTTGGCGACTTGGCGGTTTCGTCACGAACCGTCATGAATAATGTGGGCTACTTGGGCGGAGCGGCGGGCTCGGAGGCGGCTCCGGCGGGCAATTCGCTCTTGGCGGGAATCTGTCCCAGGATGTCGGCTCTCGCTTGATAGATGCCGCTCAGCCCGGTCCCCATCGCATAGACGAGTCCGCCGGCCTTGGCGCCGAGGCTGAGACGCCCGCGTTCCTTGCCGTCCTTCCCGAGGGCCACGAACTCCACGGTCGGCGAGTGAAGGCCGTAGGGAGCCAGGGGCACTCCGGCTTTGATGACGCGAAGCTCCGCGGGAAGATCGGCGACACGGCTGACGAACAGGTCGACCTTCTGTTGATCGAGCGCGATCGTCGGCGCGGCTTCCAATACCCAGGTTCCGGTTTGATGGATGAGCGTGTACTCCTCGTCTCGCGTTTTGACCTTCAGGAACGCGATCTCGTCGCGGTCGGCGCCCAAGAGGCGTTTGTCGAGCAGTGTGAAAAGGTCCTTGGAAAAATCCTGAACGGCGTCCGGGGCGATCCGGAGAATGGGACCCTCGGCGCCGGCGAGGGCATAGGCCTCGCCGCTCGTGGCGTCGAGCTGGAAGACGCGGACCGACTTTTCGATCCCGCCGGTTTCTTCGAGGGTCAGACGCACCGTGGGATCGACGAGCTTCTTGCGCAGACGATCGAACTCCTCACCGGGGTCGATGAACCCGCGGGCCTTGAAGTCGTCGAGCTTGAGCAGCAGGCTCCGCACCTCGATCTGATCGGCCCGCGTCTCCAATGGAAATTTAATGCGCCATTTGGGCGAGGTGGCGGGGCCGCTCCGCTCGAGCAGGACCTCCCCCTTGGCGCTGCTGACCAGGCGCAGGCGCTCGAGCTTGCTCTGGTCGAATCGAACGACTTCCTTTCGCCGGAACGTCTGCAAGGTCTTATTCAGGACATCCTTGGGGGAGAGGTCGGTCAGCAGCACCTTCTTGTCGGAGCCGCGCAGGGCGTAGAGCGTGTTCGACAGCGGGCCGCTGTCGCCGATTGAGAGGGTTTCGCTCCGCGGGCCGGCTGTCATGGTCAGCACGGCGGCCGGCTTGTCCAAGCCGAACGCGCCCAACGTGGTGGCCTGCTCTTCGATGACGCGCGACACTTTGCCCACCGCCAGGGCCCGGAGCAGGCTGCTCACTTCCCGGCTGTCGGCCTCGGTCTTGATCGGGACCGACAGCATCCAAGCCCCCTTGTCTCCTTGCGCGAGAACGATCTCCACGCCGCCGGACTGGATGGTGAGTCCGGTGATGTCCTGTTCCGAGAGGAACAGCAGCCGCTTGTCCTGCGCCTCGCTCCGGGACTTGGACTGTTCCTGTGGAATCTCGACGTAGTAGAGATAGCCGGCCAAGCCCAACAGAATGGCGACGAGGACGGCTGTGGGCCAGAACGACTTCATAGCCTCTTTCTATAGGCGCCGCCGGCGCCGCCACACCGACAACCCCCAGAAGAGGGTGATGGCGGGCAGGGCGAGGACCTGCACGTACAGCAGCGTGCGTTCCTGAGCCGGGTTTGGAATGAAGGGCCGGAAGGCCGGTTCTTTGGGGGTGATGGAAATCAGATCGCGTTCCTCCGCCAGCCATCCGAGGGCGTGCAGAAGGAAATCCGTATTGCCCGGATAATTGACGTAGGCATTGCTGGCGAACGACGAGTTGCCGACGATCACGATGGCGGGTCGGCGCTTGCCTTCCTCCGGGGCTTTCTTGAACGAGAGCGCGGCTGCCAGGGGCAGGGGCCCCTGCTGGTCTTCCTTCTCGTCGAACTTGACGACGCGGCCTTGAAGGTTCGTCTCCGACCAACTGCGCGGCGAGGTGCGGGCCAGGGGCACGTAGTCCCACTCCTTTCCGCGATCCTCATGAAACGCGAGAGGGCGAGAGACGGGGAGGAGCACGGCAAACGAGAAGTCCTGGGTGATCTCGTGCTCCGTGAAGGTCCGCACCAGCAAGGCCGTCAGGTCGCCCTGCGCGAGCCGATCTTGCAGGTCGACGAGCACGCCTCGTCCGGCCTCGATGCCCCACTGGTCGAGCAGGGGCTCCACGTCCGACTTGGTATCCGGGTCGAGGAGAATCAGGAGCCGTCCTCCTCCGGACACATAGGCTTTGATTCGATCCCGTTCGTCGCCGGTGAGCGGACGTACGGGGCCGGCGAGGACCAGCACCGCCGTCGAGGGCGGCACAGCGGGTTCTTGAAGGAGGGAGAGGGCGGCCACGTCATAATTCTGTTTCTCCAGTGCGTCCTTCACCGATGAAAAGCCGCCCCGCTCGCGGTCCTGAATGCTCCGTTCGCCATGGCCTTCCAGGAAGACGATCCGCTTTTTCGAGTCTTTGGAAATGCGAATCACCGCGCTGGTCAGTTCGGCTTCCGAAGCGGCGCCGACGCGCGTGGAATTGGGGCCGCTCTCGAGCACGGCCGTGTCGGCGCGCGTGATGCCGTATTGTCTCGCCATGCCGGGTTTACGCTCGGGGTCGACATACTCGACCTTGATCTTGTCGCTCACGGCCTTGTAGCTGTCCAACAGGTCACGATAGGTGCCGAGAGCGGGACTCCGCTCCTGGGAGAAGACCGTGACCTTTACCTCTTGAGTCAAACCGCGGAGGATCTTCAAGGTCTGGGGCGCGAGGGTAAAGTGCTGGGTTTCGGAGAGGTCCCAGCGGGTCGAGTGACGGGAAGCGAGGAAGTTGACGATGATCAGGATGGCGACCACCAGCGCCACCATCACCAGGCTGTTGAGGCCCAATCGGGTCGATCGTCTGGTCGAAAAACTCTTGAAGGTATCGAAATGGGTGACGACAAACACGATGAGGCAGATGAGCGCGAGTCCCTCGCAGAGCGTGACCAGCCAGAGTGTGTCCGGCGCCAGCGTGTACGCGACGAATCCGGCCGCCGCGAGGCCGCCGCCGATGATGCCGAGAGAAGACAGAGAGGATCGCATGTGGAAGTCGAGTCTCCGGTCTATTTCCAGCGTTGCGAGTCGACGACCCGGTAGGCCAAGAACAACATGAGGCCGATGCCGCTGAAAAAGTACACCAGGTCCTTGGAGTCGATGAGTCCTCGGACAAAGCGATCGATGTGTTCGATGAACGACAAGTACGCGATCGCGTTTCCGGCGGGCGTATCGCCGAGCAGGGAGCCCAGGGCGCCCATGAGCCAAAACAGGATCAAGATGCCGAAACTCAAGAAGGCGGCGACGATTTGATTTTCCGTCATCGACGAGGCGAACACCCCGGTGGCGACAAAGAGGCCTCCCAGGAGGGCCAAGCCGAGATAGCCGGTCAAGACCGGATTCCAGTCGAAGCTGCTGTAGACGGCCAAGATCAGCGGGACGATGCCCGTCAGTCCGAGGAGCGAGAGGAAGATCGTATAGACTCCGAGAAACTTGGCCGTCACCACTTCGTTCAGGCCGATCGGCGAGGTCATCAGCAGTTCGAAGGTCCGCAGCTTCCGTTCTTCGGCGAAAACGCGCATGGTGAGCATCGGCACGACGAGCAGGAGAATGATAGCCGAGCTGTAGAAAGTGGGCCGAAACACCAGGTCGTTCAGGTTCAGATTGGCGGCGGCGCCCTGGATCTGCATCAGCTGGATGGCCCTGGCGCTGGCGGCGCTGACCGCCACATAGGCCAGGAATCCGAAGACGAGCAGGTAGACGGCCCCCACCACATAGACAATGGGGGAGACGAAGGCCGAGCGCAGTTCCTTGGCGTAGAGGGCGTAGACGGGTCTCATGCGGATACCTGCTCCGGTGAGCCGGCTTGCGCGACCTGCCCGTTGCCGACCGGCACTCCCTCTTCATGTTGCGTCAACTGGAGGAACACGTCTTCCAGGGACATCGACACCGACTTGAGTTCGAGCAGCCCCCAGCCGCCGGTCACGGCGGTCTTGGCCAGGGCTTCGCGGATGTCCCGTCCTAAGCCGCACTCGATGACGAAGGTGCCGGGATCGGGCTGTTCGAAGACGGTCACCACGCCGTCGAATGTCCGGAGCCGCTCGGTGATGTCGGCCGGCGGAGTCTTGAGCGTGAGGCTGATCTTTTCCGAGCGGCGCAGCCGCGCGGACAGATGCTCGGGAGTGTCCTCGGCCACGATGCGGCCACGGCTGAGGATGACCACGCGCTGGCAGACCGCCGTCGCTTCGGGCAGGATGTGCGTGCTGAGAATGACCGAATGGGAGCCGGCCAGGTTGCGGATCAGTTCGCGAATCTCGATGATTTGCTTCGGATCCAAGCCCACCGTGGGCTCGTCCAGGATGAGCACCGGCGGGTCGTGGATGAGCGCCTGGGCCAGGCCGACGCGCTGTCGATAACCGCGCGAGAGATTGCCGATCAGTCGGTGGCGCACGTCGCCCAGCGACAGCCGTTCGAGGACACGATCCTGTTGACGGGTCAGATCGGCGCCGCGCAGGCCCTTCAGCCGGCCGACGAAGGTGAGGTACTCCGTGACCGTGAGCTCATGGTAGACCGGCGGATGTTCCGGCAGGTAGCCGATGCGCCGTTTGACCTCCATCGGTTGCTCGAAGCAATCGAAGCCGGCGACGCGGGCGCTGCCCGACGTGGCGGGGAGAAAGCCGGTCAAGATCCGCATCGTCGTGGTCTTCCCGGCCCCGTTTGGTCCGAGAAAGGCCAGGACTTCCCCCTTGGCCACGGAGAAGGTGACGTCCTCGATGGCGCTGTGCGCGCCGTAGCGCTTGGTGATGCGACTGACTTCAATCATGAACGAACAACAGAGCCCCGCTTCCTCGAACCGGGAAAGGAGACGACCGGCCGCTCGGTGGCGATTCGCTCAAGGCATGAGGGCGGGCAACTATGTCAGCTGCTTGGCGTCTGAGCGAGCGACGACCAAACGACGGTGATCTTAACCACCGAACCCATGGTCGTCAAGGGATGCCGGTCGATCGGAATCGCTCCGCGGGGGGCGTCACGGCTTCTTCTGCGCAAACACGGTCGCGTCACACGAGATATACTTGATCTGTTTCATCGGCACGATGACGACTTCCTTGGCCGAGTCGACCTCCAGCACTTCCATGTCCTCGCTGATCGTGTGCCGGATGGCATCTTTGACGAGCAGCTCTTGATTGTCGGTAAACACCACCTTCACCCAATAGACCACGGCTACCCCCTTCTGAATTTTTTTGAGACCGGCTTGTCTCCTTCGAGACCCAATTCGGCGGACCGGCGGGTGGCGCTCTCTACGGCGGCCATCAGCGCGGCCCGCAAGCGCCCCGATTCGAGTTGATGGAGGCCGGCGATGGTCGTGCCGCCCGGCGAGGCCACACGATCTTTCAGTTGGGCAGGATGCTCGCCGCCGTCCAACAGCATGCGCGCGGTGCCGAAGACCGTTTGCGTCGCCAACACGTGGGCAACGGGTCTGGGCAGCCCCATTTTGACCCCTCCGTCCGCCAGCGCCTCGATCATGAGGTACACGTAGGCCGGTCCGCTCCCGCTGAGGCCGGTGACGACATCCATCTGCCGCTCGTCCAGGATGACCACGCGGCCGATGGATTCGAAGATGCGGGTGGCGACCCGACGGTCTTCCGCCGTCGCCCGCTCGCCGAACGAGAGGGCGGCCACCCCCTCCAGCACGCTCGACGGGGTATTCGGCATGGCTCGGACGGCCCGAAGCCTTGGGCGTCCAAGCTGGGCTGCGATTCGACTGAGCGGATAGCCGGCAGCGACGGAAATGACGAGGGCTTGCAGAGAGAGGCTCTGTGCCGTCTCCCGAAGAACCTCATCAAGAACTTGAGGTTCAATAGATAAGATCAAGATATGTGAGTGTTTGACTGCATCGGTATTGCGCTCGACCGTTCGGATCTTGTACTGGTCGTGGAGGAGGTTCCTTCGCTCGGGCAGAATATCCGAGGCCACGATCTGGCTGGGCTCGGCCAGGCCCGATTTCAGAAGCCCCATGACGAGGGCTTCGGTCATGTTGCCGCCGCCGAGAAACCCGATGCGCCGTCCGAGACCCATTGGGCGATTATACGTGGACCCCTCACCCCCTTCAACAGACTCCAGAACTTGCCCGGAGAGGAGTCGCCCGCTAGAGTGTGCTGGACTGAACCCACATTATTCATGACGGTTCGTGACGAAACCGCCAAGCCGCCAAGCGTCGGACCCGTTGCGGGGAGAAGAGCAATGGGTACCCCCCGCGGAACCCCAAGAGGCCGACGCGTACTTGAAACCGTATGTGGAGGCCGCGAGGGGCGAGCCCGCAGCCGGCATCACCCTGTCGTCCGTCGGCTTGTCGCCGTGGCGAATCGGCGGGTGCAGTAGACGCGGTCATGAATAATGGGGGTGAGGAGGACACATGAACCGGATGTTGGTCATGGTACGGGGTGGTCTCGTCTGCGGAGTCCTAGTGTGTCCGGGACTCCTCGCGTGGGGGCAGGTGGTTGGGGATGAAGCGGAGATGAATCGGCTCTACGACAAAGCGGAAGAGGCCATTGCCAACGGCGATCCGGAAGGGGCTGCCATGAGCAGCGGCCGGGCGGCGCTGATGGCTTCGCAATTGGCGAAACAGGCTCAGCAGGCCTCCCTCGTCCAACTCCTCAAAGGCGGCGAAGCCCTGTTTCGTGGGCACGAGCAGGCGTACCGGGCCCTGGCGCTCTTCAATCGGGCGGGAGGCCAACCGCCCGCATCCACGGGCGTCTGCCGGAGCATCGACTCCGCGCGGCAAGAGATCCGCCGCGCGGTCGATCTCCTGGCGATCGACGTGACCAGCTTGCCGACTACAGAGCAGGTGCGGCAGGCTCAGCGCTGGCACGATGTGGCGGTGGGCTGGGTCAAGATGGTCGCCGGACTCGCCAACGACTTTCAGTGCGGCCCAGGCGCGGCGCCCTAGCCCGCCTCATCTTCCGGATTCAGCGCATTCACCCGCAGCGGGCGGCAGGCCGTCAGCAGGGGCCGATCCGAGCTCACCAGCGTGATCCGCAACGGGCGCAGCTCCAGCGCCAGCCCCAAATGAATGAGCTGCGGCGACTTCAGATGCGGAAACTCGAGCGAGAGCCGCTTCACCAGGCCGAACGTGTAGGGAGTCGGCGCCACGTAGTGGAAGCCGCCGCGCTCGCATTCGGACTCGAACTTGAACAACACGGAGTACCAGTCGTCGCGGGTCAGCTCGCCCTGCTTCGTCTTGCGGGAAAAACAGGCGCAAAATTCCGCGAGGCTTGTCGTGCCGACGATGGCGCAGTTTCCCCGCTTGGTCACCAGGCGGTTGATCACCTGCGTGCCCAATTCAGGGCTGTAGCGTTTGACCAATGCGGTCGAATCGAAATAGTAGTACGGCATGAATGGTTACCCCCGTCCGGCCAGAATGAATTCCGACAGGGCATGCTCCAGCTTGGAGAGCCGCTCTTGGATTTCATCCAGCGGCAGCTCCTCGTAGCCCTGGCGTCGCAGGTCCGGCAAGAGGGTGCTGCCTCGCACGACCGCCGTGTCCTGCTTGATGCGTTGCAACACGCTGTTCTTGGCCACGCGTCTGGTGCTGAGTTTGACGCCGGAGCCCTTCGTAGTGGCCGGTTCGACCGGCTTGCGGGGTTTGACGATTTCCTTGCTCTTCTCTCCCATCAGTCGCGCGTCCTCCTTCCTTGTGTGAACGTGGCGGTGTCTGTCGGTTAGCGGGATCCTGCGGCGCCGTCCGATCGCGGGCAGGCCGCCGGGGGTTGGGCGGCGGGGGGATCGCTGTCCCCGTAGACGTACTCGGCCAGTGTCTTGGACAGATGCGAGGTGACCTCCTGCTGCATGACGCGCAGGGCCTTGGCCTGGGCCTCCGCATGCGTCAAATGTCCTTCCTTGCCGGCGCGCGACACCGCCCCGACGACCCGCTGCGTCTCGTTCTCGATGAGGACGAAGTCGCTGCACCAGCGGACATACTTGAATTGCGGATCGGCCACGTCGATCTTCCAGAGACGGACGGCGCCGTTCACGGCCAGTTCGGCCGGGCGCGAGGGATCGTCCCCGGCGCCCTTCGTGGTGACGGGGAGGCCTTCGCGGAGCAAGCCCTCCATGACCGCGCGACGCACGGGTTCCTGCTGCTCGCCGGCCACGTCGACGCTGACGGCGAAGTTGCCGGCCAAGAACTGTTCCAGCTCGGTCGTCAGTTCGGCCACGCGATAGCCGGCGGGAGCGCCCTGGCCGCTGTTGCGGATGACCCGCAGGTCCGCGTTGGTGGCGTCCCGCAGCACCAAGGTCTTGATGGCGCGGCGGAGATTGCGGACGCGGGACAACTTGTTGGTCGACTGGCGGGCCTCCTGCACCTGCGTGTCCACCGTCCGGTCGAGTTCGGCGAGCCGCTCCTGCACGGCCGTCGCGGCCTGCGCGCGGTTCATGCCCGCCAGCGCATAGTGCGCGCCGGTCTTGCGATCGACCCAACTATCGAGCACGCGGACGTTCTCGATCACCTTATCCGTCGAGACCTTCGTCACTTGATCCACCGTCAGGCGCCGCTCGGACTTGGCGCCGGCGCGATTCTCGACCAGGAGAAAGGACTCCCAGTCCCGTGATTGCGCCGAGACTTCGGCTTTAAAGACTTTGGCGACGGCCGCATAGGCGTTCTCCGCAGCCAAGGTCGCATTGTCGGCGCGCCCGACTCCGATGAGATACTGGTCGGGCGGATAGTCCTTGCTGGACCCCTCGATCCAGCCGGGTTGAGTCGATTTGCCGAACCAGCCGCAGCCGGGCAGCGCCCCCAGCGCGACGGCGAGCATCAGAAGCGGAACGGAGGCCATGCGGGGTCGTCGGATGGGCATGGTCAGTACAGGACGCGTTCGGTCAGGACCGCGGTTTCGCCGGCTTTCATGGTCAACTTCCTGGCGACGTCCCGGCCCGCGGCGCCGCCGAGCTTGCTGATGGGCCGATAGCGCAACTCGTACTCGCCCGGCTGGACCCAGAGGCGCGCGATGTGAATTTCATCCGGCAGCGTGCGCCAGCTCCGCTTATCCGCTTCTTCCGTGCCGATGGCCAGCGCATGGGCGATCCCCCCGGCTAAAATGCCGATCAGCGGGCTGGCATCTTTCCCCGCGGCGGCCTGCGCCCCGCGCCCCACACCTTCGGCCATGGCGTATTTGACGGCTGCACGGGCGGCCGCTTTCACGGAGATGCCCGGCAGGCGCTCTTCCAATCGCTTTTCGGCCGCGCTCGTGAGGTTATGCGCCACCTGGGTCCGCCCTTCGACGGTCGAGCCGGAGGAGGACGTCAGGACGATCTCCCCGTATTGCACGTGCGTTTTCTGAGGGACCAATCGCGGGATCGCGACGCGGACGATGCGGCCGTTCAGCCCGTAGAGGACGCTCTCCGCCCCGCGAGCTTCTTGGTTTTGACGGTTGCCGCGGCCGAATTGCTTGGTCAGTAGCACGAGGTTCAGGGCGTCGAGGCTGATCGGAAGATCGATGAACAGGTCTTCCTTGCGCGGTGCTCGTCCATTATAGCTGATCACTACGACTTGGGCGAGTTGCTGGGTGTCGCCGGGTGACTGCCAGGCGAGATCCGAGAAGGTTTGCTGGTACTCCTGATGTTCCGCCGAGAGGTGCAGCGCGTCGGTGATCCGGAGCAGATCGCGGCGCAATTCGGTCGGCGGCGGGGTGCGCAGCCAGGATCGGGTCTGGGTGTAGGCGTCGTAGGCGCGCCGGTACGCCACGAACGCGTTGTTCAAGTCTCCGGTAATTTCATAGAGGATGCCGCTCAGATAACGCGCGAAGCCGTCATCCTTGTAGGCGGATTTCGAGTCGGCTTGATCGGCGAGGACGTTCAAGCGGTGGTCGATGCGGCGCGCTTCCACCACAGCGTCGTTCCACTGCCCGAGCTCGGCATAGTTGAGGGCTTTGACGACATTGATCATGACCTGTTCGAAGGGTTCGCCCTCGAACGGCAGTTCGGTGTCGTTCAGCAGGAAGGCTTTGGTTTCCGTGCGGATCGATTTGGTGTAGAGGCGTTCGACTTCGTCGTCCGCCTGCTCGAGGGTGGCGTTGCTCGCCTGATACTGCTCGGAGAGATGTTGCGTCATGCCGCGGTCCATCAGGTACAGCAGGCGGCTTTTGGATCCGTATTCTTTCTGGGACTGTTCGATGACGGCATCGGCGGCCTTCGGATTGCCGGCTTGGAGCTGCTGATCGACGAGCAGGTACCGCTGGCTGGGGGCGGCGCATCCGGCGGCGACCACCAGCCCGATGACAAGGGACGGAAGAGCGAGGTGGATGCGAACCGGTGCTGATTCAAGGGCCAGTGCGGTCATGGGTGACGACCGCAGCGGAGATGCGGCGGCGTGGGTCACGCATCCACGCCGCGTCAAAAGATCGTCTTCTTCTTTTCAATGACTTTCTTGATCTTCTTCTGGCCGAACCAGGACTTGACGTTGCTTTCCAGGTCGACCATTTCCAGATCGACCTGATAGAGCACGGCCTTGGTCCCGCTCGCTTCGTCCAGGATCGTCGAAATGTATCCGCGCAGCAGGTAGTCGGCGCCCGTTTCCTTGCCCGGGGCCTTCTGCGTGTCTTCGCGCGCGTAGGTCGCCTGTTCCTTCCGCTCCTCGCGGACTTCCTCGCGTTCGCCCTTGCCGGCGACGAAGGTGACCTTTTGCGAGTTGGTCAGCTCGCGCGAGAGGTCGGTGATGAAGGTTTGGACATTGATGTGCTCGTGGCTGCGGTTCAAAATCGTCCCGACCACGACGACCGGTTGCCGGCTCTTGTTGCGTGTGAAGTTGTCCAGCCAGGGACTGGACAGGGACTGTTTGATCATCTCCTCGGCGACTTGCCGGGAGTCGGTGTCGTTCCACCGGCCGCTGAGGTCGGTGACGACCGATTCATCCACCCGGGTGACCTTGGTGCCCGAGGCGCAACCCGAGAGCCAGAGCCCCGTGCAGACGAGCAGGGGGAGGACTAGTGGAATCGCGCTGAGCGCTGAGCGCTGAGCGCGGAAGTGCGGAGTAAGGCGGTGGCTATTCATCGCTCATCGTTCCTCGCTCATCGTTCGTTACTTGGTGGCCGCCTGCTTGGTTTCTTCCTTTTCCAGCCGTTCGAACAGGCGGTCGGCGTTCTTGCGGACGAAATCCCGCACTTCCTTATTCAACTCCTTCGACTGCTCCATGGCCGCTTTCATCTCATTGAAATCCAGTTTGGTCAGGACGTAGTAAGTGCCGGACTTTTCTTCGAGCCAGCGGTCGATGGGGCGCACGCCGTTGAGCGTCGTGGCGGAAAAGGTCTTGATGGCGCGCTCGACGTTCTGCTCTTCGGTCGATTTGGTAAAGTCCGCCGCTGTGGTCGAGGCGGCATAGTCGCGCATCAGGTAGGCCGTATAGGTTTCGAAGTTCTTGGCGACTTCCGCGCGGGCGCGGTTCTCCGCCGTATCCCAGGCTAGGGACTCGTTCTTGACACCCGTGACGGACCCGACCCCATAAAAGGCCTTCTGATTGTCCTCGTTATAGACGCCGGACCCCTTCTTGACCCACTTGGGCGGTCCACCGCAGGCGGTCAGACTCAGCAGGACGAGCGCGGCGAGTCCGAAAGTCAACAAGCGGCCGAAACGAGCCACATCGTGAACCATGGTGTGCCTCCCTAAGCTGTTGCAAATATGTGAAGATTTTGATTCCAAGGGGACCGAAGTTCGCCCGTCTCGATTCGCAAAAAGTCTTGAGTGAATGCTAACATGCGACCCTAGAGGTGTCAACGCAAGTGCGGGCGGCTGGTTGACGAAGTTGATACGGACCGGTCCTCATTTCCCTGCGGACGAACCGACCAAAGGAGTCGATTGTGGCAGATATCAAGATTGAAGATGGAATCATTCGGATTCGTGAGTTGGATGTCCAGGACCCAAAAATTGCGGCTGTCCTGGGGGCCTATCCGGAATCGCGCTGGCCGGAGATGACCAGGCGGGCCTTGAAGATCGGGTTGGGGTATCTGAAGGGAGGGGAAAAGGAGTAAGCACGGTCATCTGTCATGTGTCAGCAGTCATGGGGAAGAACTCAATGACAAGTGACTGATGACCAACGACTACTTCTCCGCCGGCTTGGCTGACTGCTCCAGGTAGGTCTTCACGCGGGGGTCCTGGCCGCCGGCTTCGATATAGTGCGCATAGGCCGCCGTCGCCTTGCCGCGGTCTTTCAAATCGAGGGCATAGAGGTCGCCGAGCGAGAGGTGCACGTCGGCGTAGCCGGGGTTGATGACGAGGGCCTGGAGGTAGCTCTGTTCCGCGGCCTGGAATTGCCCTTTCCGCTGCTGCGCCAGGCCGAGGGTGTAATGGGCGTCCGCATTCTTCGAGGCCTGTTGCACGGCCCGCTCGCCCGCACGAAGCGCCCCGTCGATATCTTGGATGTACTCCAGCAAGACGTAACTCTTGAGGACGTGGGCCTCGCCGTTGGTCGGATCGTGCTCAATGGCCTTGTCGAGTAACTCGATCGCCTCGTGCGGGGGGCGCTGCTTTTGCAGCAGCGTGTAGGCTTCCTCATACTCTTCCTTGGACGCAGCCACCCGCTCTTCCGGCGTGGCAGGCTGCCGCACTTTAAATCGATGCTTGAGTCCCTCGACGAACACCGTGTCGCCGTCCCCCTCCAACCTGACGAATTGCGGGTGTTGTTGCCCCTGGCTGCGCTCCTTCACGATCCGCGAGACATAGGTCCCGAGTTCGCTGGCGAGGAGCCAGCCGTTCTTGTTCTCGTCCGCGGCGCCCTGCAGGCCGTCGAGGAGCGTGGTCACGAAGAGGCTTCGTCCGTTCTGCTGTTGGAGCGCCTCGCCTTTCGCGGCGCCGGTCAGGAGCTGGATGGCGCGCTTTTCCGTCTCGTCCTCCTGGGCGACGCGGCCTTCCAACGAGAGCTGTTGCGGCGGGGTGATCTCCCAACCCGACACAGGGGCATTCACGATGAACACGACATGCTTGGACATGACGCGCTTGGCGAACTCCTTCAACAGGTCGAGCGTAATGACCTTGTTCACGTTCTCCCGCTGGGCGTCCCAAGGGACGAGATACCCGAGGTCCTTGCCGTCGCGATCCTTGGTGACCCCGGCATGGCCGGAGAAGACGACGACGAGGCGGTCCTGCCGTCCGACCTTCCGGGGCAGGAGGTCCATGAGAACGGTGTTCAGCCGCTTGAAGCTGGCGTCCTTGTCATAGAGCTCGATGATTTCTTCGAATCCTCGTGTGCGCAGCGCGTCCCTGACGGCCTTGGCGTCGCCGATGGCGCCGGTCAACTTGGGCGCGACCAGGTACTCGTCGATGCCGATGATCAGCCCCCAGGACTTGTAGTAGAGCCCGTCGGGCCGGCCGACTTGAGCCGGCGCCGGCGCAGGCGTGAGGAGGGCGCACAGGAGGCTGACGCCGACGGCGGCGAGCAGGCCGGTGGAACGGAACCAAGCCGATGGGAGGGGGAGTGCGAGGCGCATACGCAGTTGCCTGCATGCTACCGCCCGCTTCTTTCGAGTGTCAAGGCGTAGGAGCTGGCGTCGCCCGCCGCGCATCTGCGACAAATTCTTGCAGTGATGGGAGGGCTTGCGCATAATGATCCACGGGAGCAGGGAGCCGGGCCTGATCGTGGACACAAGGAGTGTGACCCCGTGAGCGACCAACCGACCGAGAAGCTGGACAGCTTGATGCGCGTGGACCGCGTGGTCCATCCGACGGCAGCCACCAAGGCCCGATCGTATACCAAGGATTACGACGCCGACTATCGGCGCTCGATCGCCGATCCGGAAGGCTTCTGGGACAAAGCGGCCAAGGAATTGGATTGGTTTTCCCCGTGGCAGCGCGTCCTGGAGTGGAATTTCCCCTGGGCCAAGTGGTTCGTCGGCGGCACCTGCAATATTGCCTACAACTGCCTCGATCGGCACATCAAGACCTGGCGCAAGAACAAGGTCGCGCTCATCTGGGTCGGCGAGCAGGGGCAGGAGCGCATTTTCACCTACGGCGAATTGTTCCGGCAGGTCAATCGCTGCGCCAACGCGCTGAAGGCGCTGGGGCTCCGCCAGGGCGACCGTGTCACGATCTATCTGCCGAAGATTCCCGAGCAAGTCGTGGCGATGCTGGCCTGCGCTCGCATCGGCCTGGTGCACAGCGTGGTCTATTCGGGATTCAGCGCGCCGGCGCTGGAGAGCCGCATCAAGGATGCGGAATCGCGCGCGGTCATCACGGCCGATTGCGGCTACGATCGCGGCAAACGGATCGACCTCAAGACCGTGGTGGATCAGGCGGTCGCGACCTGCCCGACGGTGGAAACCGTGGTGGTGGTGCGCCGGGAGCAGCCGGGCGTCACGCTCTCGGGCCCCAAGGAAGTCGACTGGCACGATTGGCTGGCCGGCGAAAAGGCCGTCTGCCCGGCGGAGCCGTTGGATTCGGAAAGCCCGCTGTATATCCTCTATACCTCCGGGACGACCGGGAAGCCGAAGGGCGTGGTGCATGTCCATGGCGGGTACATGGTCGGCACCTATCTCACGGCGAAGTACGTGTTCGATCTCAAGGAAGACGATGTCTATTTCTGCGTGGCCGATCCCGGGTGGGTCACGGGACACAGCTACATCGTCTACGGCCCCTTGTTGAACGGGGCCACGATCCTGACCGCCGAGGGCAAGCCGGACTATCCCGATCCCGGGCGCTGGTGGCAGCTCATCGAGCGCTACGGCGTCTCGATCTTCTACACGACGCCGACGGCCATTCGACTCCTGATGCGCTATGGAGAGGAGTGGCCGAAGAAATACGACCTGTCCTCGCTCAACGTGCTGGGGAGCGTCGGTGAGCCGATCAATCCGGAAGCCTGGGAATGGTTCCATCGGGTGACCGGGAGCAAGCTGCCGATCATGGACACCTGGTGGCAGACGGAGACCGGCATGATTCTCGTCACGCCGCTGCCCTCTGTGCCGCTGAAGCCGGGCTCGGCCACGCGGCCCTTTTTCGGCGTGGAGGCCGACGTCGTGGATCGGGAAGGCAAGAGCCTGCCGGCGAACGCGGGCGGCTTTGCCGTCATCAAGAAGCCCTGGCCCTCCATGATGCGGGCGATCTACAAGGACCCCGAACGGTACAAGGTCTATTGGAATACTATTCCAGGCTGCTACACCGCGGGCGATGTCTGTCGCAAGGACGAGGACGGCTATCTCTGGTTCATGGGACGCGCCGACGACGTCATCAAGGTCGCCGGCAACCGCATCGGCACGGCCGAGGTGGAGAGCGCGTTGGTGAGCCACCCGGCGGTGGCGGAGGCGGCCGTGATCGGCTTGCCGCACAAGACGGTGGGGGAATCCATCAAGGCCTTCGTGATCTTGAAGCAGGGGCAGCAGGGCAGCCACGAGCTGATCAAGTCGATCAAAGATCAGGTGTTGAAAGAATTGGGCAAGATCGCGGTGCCGCAAGAGATCGATATCGTGCCCTCGCTCCCGAAGACCCGGTCCGGTAAGATCATGCGGCGGGTCCTCAAGGCAAAGGAGCTCGGACAGGACCCCGGCGACATTTCGACGATCGAGGACTGAGGGCCGACGGCTCTCAGCCTTCAGCGCGCAGCCCCGCCTACCACTTTTTCGCGGTTGCCGGAATCCCTTGGTGGGAGTAGACTTCTCGCCACCTGGACCGACGAGCCCGGGAGGAGTCATCACCTGCTACTTCAATAAGGAGGCCGGCATGCAGATACAACAGGGGCGAAGATGGGAGCGGGCCCTCGTCATCGGGGTCGGTATGGTCTTTTCGGCGGCGACCGGTTGGGCGGCGGATGCGCCGAAGCCGGCCAAGGCGCCGAAAGCCGCCAAGTCGGCGGCGACCACCACGGCGAAGGGCGACCAGATGCTCTCCGGCGGAACGATCCGAGTGGAAAGCACCAAGGCCTCAGGCGCGGCCATCGTGACCAAGTCGCGATCCTGCGTGGGCGATACACCGAAGATCGCGAAGGTGCAGCCGGATGAGGGCAAGCCGGGCGACAAGGTGACGGTCACCGGCGTGAATTTCGGCGCGCCTGGGTGCTTGACCACGGTGTCGTTCGGTCCCGGCAGCGAAGCCAAGTTTACGCAACTCGGCGACACCGCGTTGACGGCCACGGTGCCGGCGGGCGCCAAGCGGGGCATCAAGCTGCTCACCCTGACCGCCGCGACCGGCGAGGATTCGAAGCCGTTCTTGGTGAAGTAGGCGTTCAATCGGCGGGCAGCCGTCGGCGTTCGGCTATCGGCTCTCAGCTGACGAGAGGGATCGATGCAGAGCTGAAAGCTGAATGCTGATGGCTGACAGCCCTGAACGAGCGGCGATCCTAGTCCACGTGACCGGAGACGCCACGGGCGAAATCCTCCAGCACTTCGCGAGCGGCAGGATGCAGCATATCGGGCAGGGCGGTCGGCTCAAAGAAACCGACCGCCTCGCTCTCCTCGCTGTGCATCAAGACGCCGTCCAAGGGGACTCCTTCCAGGACGATATCGACGCTGTGGGTGAGCCCCTCGGGATACGAGATGAGGCGATCGGGCGTCGGGACAGAGTAGACCCCGACCAACCGGACCACGCGAATCGAGAGCCCGGTCTCTTCTTGCACTTCCCGCATGCCCGCCTGTACGACGGATTCTCCTGGGTCCAAGCGACCGCCCGGTAGTCCCCACAGCCCGCAATCTTTTCGCTTCTCAAGAAGGATGCGGCCCTGCGTGTCGCGCACGACGACATCCACCCCGAGCTTCAGTCTGACTGGCCGGTCGGCTTGCGTTCCGCTCAGCGTGCCTGCTCCCTTTTCATCAGCGTCCAGTCTTCCTTCAAGGCCACCCGTGGGTCGAAGTTCACGGAGTCGCTCACGATGTACTCACCCTTGCCGTTGCTCCAGGCCTGCTGATAGCCGGACGACAGCTCCACCCGCTCATTGGAGCGCGGGTCTATGTAGGTTTCCACTCCTCGAATCGCCTGGCCGAACTGCTCGTGAATGCGGTCCTGCACCTGCTGCTGATAGGCATAGGCCTCTTGCCTGGTCTTATCGATGTAAGCTTGCGCCTCTCGCCAGATACGCTGGCGGTCCGCGGCCGCCTGCGCATTGATGCGCGCGATGTTGGCGTAGAATTGTGACACCGCGGCCAGGTATTGGGGATTGATGCGGATGGAATCAAAAATAGTGGAAAAGAGGCTTGCCTGTGCATCGAGCCGCCCTCTCGGCGCGCGCATCACGTAGACGTCCTGCCCTGTCATCTGATAGGTCCGCGCCGTGGCATTCAGATTGCCCTGCATGGCGCCCGCGGTGCTCATGCCGACCGAGATGTTGGCGACGACACTGGCGCTGATCCATTCCTCCACGTCGCGTGTGCCGATTTGGTAGGCCAGCCGAATGCGGCCCACGTCGCCGGTCTGCATCGCCTGGAGCCCGTTCGCGGCATATTGCTGATTGATGGCTGCGAAGTTGGCCTGTAACGTGTTGGTGGCCGCGTGGAGGACCTCCGCCGATTGAATGAGGGCGTTGGGTCTAAACTGCGGCGCCAGTTTCTGCCGAAGGAAGTCCACCGCGCCGACCGGCGGGCCGTAGGAGCAGCCCAACCGGTTCTGGGCCTGCTGTTGGATAATGTTCTGCATCATCGGATCGTCCGACGAGGCCCAGGTGAAGCTGGGGAGGAACTCGACGCCGGTGACTCCGTCGGGGGCGGTGGCGCGAAATTCCACGCGGATGATGTTGGGCGGGCAGCCGAGATCGGAGACCCAGCGGATGCCGCCCTCGGTCTTCCAATCGGCGGGCAGGAGCAGGCGAAAGGCCTCTACCGGCTCGCCCCAGCCTTCCCGATCCATCACGCGCACCATCTTCATGCGCTGATAATCAGGGGCGGCACTGGATGAGGTCCTTGCCTGTTTGGACGTTGAATCGGCAGGTTTCGCGGCCAGCGCGATGGGATGGAAGAGCAGTAAGGGGACGGTGATCAGCAGAGAGAAACGAGGCAGGGTCATCGCATTCTTCAACTGAGGAACCTCTTGAGCTGATAGCTAAGAGCTGGTGGCCGAGTGCGTATCTACAGCAGTCCCTTCCGCTTCAAAAAGTCCGTGTCGATCACCGGGCTCGGCTTTTGCGGAAGCTGGCCGCGGGATTGAAGCAGTCGCTCCACGTACTTGCCGATCAGATCGGATTCGAGATTCACGTGATCACCCACCTGCTTGAGCCCCAGGGTCGTGATCTTGGTCGTGTGGGGGATCACGCAGAGGGTGAAGGTATGGTCCGTCACCTCGTTCAAGGTCATGCTGATGCCGTCGATGGTGACGGAGCCCTTGGGCACGCAATAGCGCAGAATGTCCGACGGGGCTTCCACGGTGAGATAGAGCGCGTTGCTGTCCTGGTGCCGTGAACGAATCGTGCCGACTCCGTCCACGTGGCCGGAGACCAAGTGGCCGCCGAGCCGCTCGTTGACCTTCATCGCCCGCTCCAGATTCACGGGGGAGCCGGCGATCAGGCTGCCGAGCGTCGTCACGCCCAGCGTTTCAGGCGACACATCGACGACAAACTCGCGAGCGGTCGCCGAGACCACGGTCAGGCAGGCCCCATTCACGCTGACGCTCGCGCCGACGGGGAGGTCGCCCATAACGGCGTCGGCCAAAATGGTGAGGCGCGTGCCCCCCAGAGTCTTTTCGAGCGTCTTGACGACGCCCATTTCTTCGACAATTCCGGTGAACATGGGCCCATCTTACGCATTTCGAGGGGGGGAGACAATCATAAGGTTGGCGTGGAATCGAAAAAGTGGCTCGTGCCGCTGCCACTATCCAGACCGAAGAACTCGCCCCTCACCTTAATCCTCTCCCCCTCTTAGGGGGAGAGGGAAGGGTGAGGGGGATAGTGAGGGCGAGGGGGATAAGCGAGGGTGTGGGGGAGAGCAGTGCAGGGAGCGCATCATGTTGCTAAGACGTCATCGTGATCGGCCGGCCAGCCAGAAGAGGGCGGCGGTGGCGAGTTGAATCCCGGCGATGGCGCCGAAGGCGGTGGGGTATTGGAAGTGGGCAATCAGGAGCCCGGTCAGCAAGGGACCGCTCGCATGGCCGATGTCGCTCAAGGTGCCGAGCATGCCCATCCCTGCGCCCAGGGCTTTCAGCTCCGAGACATCGGCGATATAGGCGGAGGTTGAGGTCAAGACGACGGCCTCGCCGAATCCAAATCCTGCGGCCAGGAGCAAGAGCGGGGACAGCCCGGAGACCCAGGGCATGGCGCCGAAAGTCGCCGCGCAAATCGTCAGGCCCAGCACGATCAACGGCGGCCGGCCGACGCGGTCGGACACCCGGCCCATGATGGGTTTGGACACGAAGGCCGTGACGCCCTGCACGCCGAAGAGTAGACCGACTTCGCCGGCGTTGAGTCCCACGGTGACTCCGTAGATCGGCAGAAAGGCCATCAAGGCGCCGTTGGCGATCTTGGAGCCCCCGTCCGTCAGACTGGTGATCAACACGCGGCGATTGCGCGCGACCAGGCGAAGACCCCTGCCCATGTCGGCCAGCAACGGACCGAGACCCGCGGCCTGGGCGCGCGGGGGCGGCGGGTCAAGCCGCAAGGAGAAAAAGAGGAGCAGCCCCGCCAACCCAAAGACGGCGGCCGTGAGGAAGGTAGCGGTGAAGCCGCCGGTGTAGACGATCCATCCGCCGAGCACGGGTCCGATCAATCCGCCCGCCTGTGTGGAGGCGGTGTACCAGCCCAGTGCGGCGCCCCGCCGTTCTTTGAAGAGGTCGGCCACGGTCGCCAGGGCGCTGGGGACGTAGACGGCGGTGGCCATGCCGTGCAGCAATCTCAGCGCTGTTAAGCTCGAGACGTCATGGATGAAGGGATAGACGAAAGGCGGCAGGGCAAAGGCGAGGATGCCGACCCGCAACAGCACCCGGCGGCCGTAGATGTCGGAGAGGGCGCCGGACGGGAGTTTGACGAAGACGCCGGTGAGGGTGGAGGCGGAGATGACGAAGCCGATGGCTTCGGGGCCGGCGCCCATGGATTGCGCGAAGAGCGAGAGCACCGGCATGCGGACCAGGTTGTAGCTGATGAAGCAACAAGAAGCGATGCCGCAGAGCAGGAGGAACGCAGGCTGCCCCATCCCCATCACGGCTTGGGGGGCGCCGCCGGCCTCGGCGTAGCCGCGAGAGGCTGTGGCATGAGGGCGCGAAGCGCCTGCGCATCGGCCGGGCCATTCGGGCCGCTGGCGGTGACTTCGTTCAAAAACTTGTCCGGGGATTGGACGGCCACGGCGCTCAACTGATTGACCACGTCGAAGCCCTTGGACAATTTGCGTGTGACCGCGCCGCCGACGAGCGGCCGCAACAGCCGGACCAGAAAGGCCAGCATGCGGTCGTTGAGTTTGGTGTAAGTGACGAGCGTGCTTTCGAGGGCTGGGGCGCCGTTCGGGGTTTTGGTCTCGATAACCCGCAGGAAGACCACGGCCTTGGCGTGGACGCGCGGGAGCAACTTCCCTTCGTGGAACCCGTCGATGTAATAGATCCGCGAGTCGGTGTTCTGAAACAGGAACGTGAATTCGCCTTGTGTCCCATCATGGTCGTTGATCCAAAATCGTTTGGCATCGGTGACGGTGCATTCGTACGGCGCCAGGTTCAGCCGCGAGGAGAGGTTGGCGGTCAGCGGGGGGCGATTCAACAGAAACTCATAGAGGGGGCGCGTGATCGGCGTGACCACCGGCCCGGTGACGCCCTCCGTGGTCGCCCCCTCGACGATGTCGCTGAGCAGGCAGCGGGCCGCCGGGGTCAGCGCATCGACGGGAAACTCCAACCCGCCATGCTGCTTCTTGAGCGCGCAATGCGCCGCCGGCTCCTCGGCCCGCGTCGGGCTCGACCCGAACAGGCACAGGACTCCGAGCAGACCGAGGCCGATGAGCTGCGCGGCGCGATTCACGGGGTGGCCTCGACGGAGAGGGTCACGATTGCCGGGAAGAGTTGCCGCCGATCGTGACGGGCGCGGGCTTCCCGCAACAGCCGTTCGACGGAGGGCGAGACCATTCCCTGAAAGGTCGTGACGCCGTTCGTGACCACCGTCACGGGCTTCGAGAAATCCACCAGCGTGTCGTTGAGATAGAGCGAGTAGCGGCGTACCCGCGTGGTCGTGACCTCGATGCGATTCGGGGCGGTCACGGACGCATCCAGTTCCGCGTAGACGCGGTTCTTGATCGCCTCGTCCTTCATGTCGACCAGCTTGTCCGAAAAGTAGGCGATGCGATCGGTGGCATCGATCCGCACCCAGGAGAGCGCGCCTAAGTGCGACGCGTCGCGGACGACCGTCACATGCGTCGGAACGGCGGTCCGCTTCTGGCGCTGAAGCCAGGCGACCAAGGCCGGGACCTCATCGCGCGGGAAAAAGTGCCCGCCCGCCTGGGGATGCTGCAAGCGATGCTCCCGAAAGAGGTGCGGATAGCCGAGCCGCGTCAGCTCGGCATCGATGTCGCGGCTCAGCTGAATCGGCATCACCTGATCGGTGGCGCCGTGCAGCAGGTAGACCGGCGTGTTGCGCAGGTTCTGCAGGAACGGAAAGAGGACGTCTTCCAACCCTCCGGCCATCGGCGCCAGCGCGGCGAAGCGGTCGGCATGGTGCGCGCCGATGACGTAGGTCCCGATCCCGCCGTTCGACATGCCTGTGAGAAAAATCCGATCCGGATCGATCGCGTAGTGGCGCTGCACGTCTTGAATGGTGGCCAGGACCAATTCCTCCGCCGTGCGGCTCCACCAATCGGCGCGCGGCAGCGTCGGACAAGCCAGGAGAGAGCCCTGGCCCAGCCGGGTCGCCCACCGTTCGAGATAGGCCTCGCCGGTAAAGCCCATGCCGTGCAGGCACATCACCAGCGCGTGGGGCGTGCCGGGGTCGTAGGACTCGGGCACGTAGAGGCCGTAGTGATAGCGGCGGCCGCGGAGGGGGACGAAATTCTCCGGCATCATGCCGACCGGCTGCGGGGCGTAGGCCGGATCGGCCTTGAGGGCGGCGGTGACGGCCGCCAGCGTGGCGCGCGGGTCCTGGAGCAGCGGAGCGAGCGCGTGATCCGCGGCGTCCGCGTCCTCGGCGTAGAGATAGCGCCAGATCAGTTGGGAGAGGGGAGGCGGCGCCGGCGTCTCGGCGGGAGCGGTCTCGGCGGCCGACGCGACGAGTCCGGTCTCGGGAAGCACCAAGGCGACGAGCAGGACGGCGCTCGCAAGCTGGCCGAGGACTCGTCGCGAAGCAGCCATGTGGAGAATCGACGGGGTCAGCCCTTGTTGGCGATCCGTTTGCCCAAGCGGCGCGCAATGCGCACCATCGCCGGCGAGCGGTCGGCCGAGTCTAAGATGACGTTGAGGACGTGCGGCTGTTGTCGATCGGCCATGGCGGCGGCCAGCGCCCGGACCAGCTCGCCGTGGGTTTTGACCCGAGTGCCGACCCCGCCGCCGAGGAGGGCGCAGACCTTCTCGTACTGCCATTCGTGGACGTCGTTGAAGGGGCCGTCCAACATTTCGCGTTCCGTGCCGTAGCCGCGATTGTTGAGCACGATCACGATCGGGGCCAGGCCGTAGCGCAGACAGGTGCTCAACTCGGTGCCGGTCATCTGGAACGCGCCGTCGCCCACCATGACGATCGGACGCAGCGAGGGATCGGCGAACTCCGCGCCGACCGCCGCCGGCACCGCGAACCCCATCGAGGTATAGTAGGCCGGCGAAAGAAACTCGAAACCCTTCCGCACGCGCAGGTCGGCCGAGGCGAACATCGATTCGCCGACATCGGCGATCACGAGCGTCTTCTCCGTGAGCAAGTGGTCCAGGTGCGCGACCAAGCCGCGCAAGGTCACCGGCGCCTCGGGGGGCGGGGCGGTTTGGAGCACGGCCGGCGGCGGTGGCATCGTCCGCGTGGGGAAGGCGGTGAGCGGCGCGGCGGCCAAGGCCCGAATGAAATCCTCCATGCGGACTTGATTGTAGGAATGGTGCTTGATCGTGACGGAGTCGGCCGTGGCGTGGATCGCGCGGCCTTCGGCCAGACGGGCCGTGTGGGCGCCCACGTCTTCGATGTCCGTGAGGATCGTCCCCAGCATCACGAGGCAATCCGCCTCGTTGACGAACTGCTGCACCTCTTCCCGGCCCACCAGGCCGCTGTAGATGCCGATGTAGAGCGGGTGGTCCTCGCGGAAGACCGATTTGCCGAGGAGGGTGGAGGCGACCGGCACGTTCATGCGCTCGACGAGCTGTTCGAGATCCCGCTGCAGGCGAAACCGGGCCACTTCGGCGCCGGCCAGCACCACGGGCCGTTCGGCCGAAGCCAGCATCCCGCGCACTTCGGCGATCGCCTCAGTCAGCGCGGCCGCGTTGGTCATGGGGGCCTGGGTCGGTCGCGGGGGGGCGCTGACGCCCACCGGCACATCGACCATGTCCCGCGGGATTTCGAGATAGATGGGACGCTTGTGGCGGGCCAGGGCCGCGAGCGCGCAATCCAGGTCACGCTCCGCCGTGCTGGGATCGTCGAGGACCACCGCGGCGACCGTCACCCGCTCGAAGACTTCCCGCTGGGTGTGGAAGTCGCGGACCATATGATGGAGCAGGGGGTGCTGCATGCGCTCCGCGAAGCCCGGCGAACCGGACAGCAGCACGACCGGGGAGCGTTCCGCATAGGCGCAGGCGATGGCGTTGACGACGTTCAGGCCGCCGACGCAGTAGGTCACGCAGCAGGCGCCGATCCCGTTGATGCGCGCGTAGGCGTCCGCAGCGAAGCCTGAGGCGTCCTCGCGCGTCATATTCACTTGCTTGATGGGGGACTGCTCGATGAGCTTGAAGAGGCCCAGCACATAGTCGCCGGGAATGCCGAAGATGTGACGAACGCCGAGCTGATGGAGCCGGTCGAGGACCAGCGTTCCGATGGTCTTAGGGCTTCCCATGCCGCCAAGAAATTCCTTTGATCAGACTCTAGCGTTGTGGCCGACCAAAGTCCAGCGACAAGCGAAATCCTCGCAGCCGGACGCCTAGCGCGCATTATTCATGACGGTTCGTTGCGTTCGACCCGTTGCATGAGAGACGACTCAGCGGGTCGCCCGGCAACGGGTCCCCCGGCAGTCGCCACGCGAGACGGGCACGCGGAGCCCCAAGGGGCCGAGGCGTACTTGAAACAGTACGTTGCGGCCGCGCGGGGCGAGCCTGCCCGCCGGCATGCACCCAGTCGTATGTCGGCTTGTCGCAGCGGCGAATTCGCGATTGCAGCAGAAGCGTTCATGAATAATCCGCGCTAGTTGCAGCGCGGCGACCGTTGCGGTAGAAGGAATGACGCCGGCGTTGTTCCACACCTACTTGGGAGGGCCATGATGAGACAGATGCTGAAGTCGCAATCGAACGGGGGACTGGTCGCAGCTACCGTGCTGCTGTCGGCGGTGATCGGGACCGGAACGGTGGCATTCGCCGAAGGCGAGTTGGACGTCAGCACGGCCGAGGCGATCCCCGCGACCCTGAACAAGCAGGTCGGCAAACGGGTGACGATCAAATTGACCTCGGGGCACGAACTTGAAGGCACGGTCGCCAAGGTCGGACCGGCGGCGATTCATCTCAGCCAACTCGCCGGCAAGGAGTTCTTCGACGCGGTAGTCCGATTGGACCAGGTGAGCGCCGTGATCGTCCGGACGAAGACTAAATAACGGGTGACGAGTCCTCCCCATCGCCAGGAGGAAACGGGGACCGCCCCGGTGGTCCCCGCCTCCCTCTCTCCGCCCGAGATCACCGTCAAGGCGGTGATCCTCTCGCTCTGTCTCTCCGCCCTCTTGGCCGCGGCGAACGCCTACCTCGGACTCTTCGCGGGCATGACCGTGTCCGCTTCGATCCCGGCGGCCGTCGTCTCCATGGCGGTGCTCCGGTGGTTCCGGCAGTCGAACATTCTCGAAAACAACATCGTGCAGACCGCGGCCTCGTCGGGCGAGGCGCTCGCCGCCGGCGTCATCTTCACGATTCCGGGTCTGGTGCTGCTCGGCGCCTGGCCTTCGTTCGACTATTGGCAGACGACCCAGTTGGCCTTGGTCGGCGGGTTGCTGGGCGTGCTCTTCACCGTTCCGTTGCGGCGGGCCTTGATCCTGGAGGCCAAACTCCGGTTCCCAGAGGGAGTGGCGACCGCCGAGGTGCTGAAAGTCGGGGCGAGCGGGACTGCGCCGGCCTCGTCCGAAACGAGGGGCCGAACAAGATCCAGCGTCATGATCTTGCTGAAGGCGGCACTCTTCGGCGGGCTTGTGAAACTCGGCGAATCCGGGTGCCGCCTCTGGAGCGAGGCTTTGGAAGGGGCCACGGCGATCGGCCGCACGGTGGTCTATGGCGGCATCAATTTGTCGCCGGCGCTGATCGCGGTTGGCTTTATCGTCGGGCTGAACATCGGGACAATCGTCTTTCTCGGGGGCGTCCTCGGCTGGCTGCTTCTGCTGCCGCTCTTGGGGGTGATCCACGGCGTGCCGGAGGGGATGCCGGCGATGACCGCGGCGCGCACACTCTGGAGCGGCCAGGTCCGCTATGTCGGCATCGGCGCCATGCTGGTGGGCGGCATGTGGACGCTGACGCGGCTCCGGGAACCAATCGTCGCGAGCCTCCGGCAGCTCTGGCGACTGTCACGCCGACGCCATGAAGCCACGGCCTTTTCGGAGAACGCGCTTTCCCGCACGGACCGGGATGCGCCGCTCCCGTGGCTGCTGGCGCCTTTGGCCCTCTGCCTCGTCGGCATGGCCTGGCTCTATCGGCCGGTCGTGGGGTCGATGCCGATCGCTCTGCTGATGACGGGCATCATGGCCGTGGCGGCATTTCTCTTTGCGTCGGTGGCGGCCTATATGGCCGGGCTCGTAGGAAGTTCGAGCAATCCGGTCTCGGGTGTCACCATCGCGACGATTATGGGCGCTGCGCTGCTGCTGATCCTCGTGCTTGGGGCCGGACATCCGGCCGGTCCGGCGGCGACCCTGTTGATCGGAGCGGTGGTCTGTTGCGCGGCGGCGATGGGAGGCGACAACCTGCAAGACCTCAAGACCGGTCAGCTGGTCGGGGCCACGCCCTGGAAGCAGCAGATTATGCAAGTCGTCGGCGTCCTGGCCGGCGCCCTGGTGCTGGCGCCGGTGCTGGGGTTGCTTCAGGCCAAGTATGGGATCGGAGAGGCGACGTCGGCGCATCCGCAACCGCTGAGCGCGCCGCAGGCGACCTTAATGGCGAGTTTGGCCGCCGGCGTGTTCGGCGGCAGTCTGCCCTGGTCCCTGGTGCTGCTCGGCATGGGGCTCGGCGTGGGGATCATCTTGTGGGATGAGCGGCTTCGGGCGCGGGAGGCGGTCTGGCGGGTGCCGGTCCTGGCCGTCGCACTGGGCATCTATCTCCCGTTGAAACTCTCGGCGGCGATTTTCCTCGGGGGCCTCGTGGCCGAGTTCGTGCGTCGACAAGGCGGCGGGGCAACGGAAGATTCGATGCAATCGGGTCTCCTGGCCGCTGCCGGACTGGTGACGGGAGAGGCCCTCATGGGGATTGTCCTGGCGCTGCCGATCGCGGTGGCGGCCGTGTGGCCGTGGCTGCCGACCGATCCCTGGAGGGTCTTCGAGGCGCCTCCCTACGGGGCATGGCCTGGTGTCTTAGCTGTCGGCGTTCTGGTGTGGTGGCTCTACCGATCGGCCCGATCCCGCTGATCGGGGGCCGTATTCGATACTACTCTCAATCAAATCAATTGGTTAAGAGGATCAGGACAAGGGCCGCCTGCTCCATTTCTGCTCAGGTTCTCGCCGATTTTCGCCGATAGGATTCTTGAACGGGTCTGTTTCAGCGACTGGACCGGATCGGAATCACGATGCCGACTGTCTCCGCCGCCTCTCCCAGCGCGCTCGAGCGGGTGCGAACCGCTCTCGCCGGTTGCATCAAACGCAACGACTTGCATCTCCCGTTTCTTCCACAGGTGGCCGGGCAGATCATCAGCATGGTCTCGGACCCGCGCGCGGAGGTCTCCAAGCTGGCCTCGCTGGTGCATCAGGATCAGTCGCTGGCTGCCGCAGTATTGCGCATCGCCAACTGTCCGCTCTACATGCCGCGCTCGCCGATCGTCTCGCTCCAACAAGCGATCTCCTGGCTGGGCCTCAATTTGCTGCAAGACATCGCCCTGACCGCGTCCCTGCGGAACGGCGTGTTTCAAGCCAAGGGGCATGAGGTCGAGGTGAAAGTACTCTGGTGCCACTCGGTCGCGACCGCGGTGTACGCGAAAGAGATCGCGCGGCTTCGTCGGCAGAATGTCGAGATGGCCTATCTCTGCGGGCTGCTCGGGCACATCGGCAAACCGGCGCTGCTGCACGTGCTGGTCAGACTTGAAACGGAACTACGGATCCAATTGGACATGCCGGATACGGCGGCCATCATGAACGAGTACCAAGCCCAGGTGGGAGGGGTGCTCGCCACGCAATGGAAGCTGCCCGAGCAGGTCTGTACCGTCATCAGCTTCGTGGATCGGGAGGACAAGCCGCCCGCCCACGTCTTGGACGTGACCATGACGAGACTGGGCGCGCAGTTCGCCGCCCATACCTTGACCCCGGAAGACGTGACCGAGGAGGCCCTCCGGCAACATCCGGCGCTGACGGCGCTGAATTTTTATCCTGAAGAAATCGACGAACTCCTCGCCAAACGGGATGCCGTGCTCCAGGCCGTCGATGCGATCCCCGTATGAACGCAGCCGCGCATTTTGACATCTTGGTGATCGGCAGCGGACCGGCGGGTCAGAAAGCCGCCATCCAGGCGGCCAAGGCCGGCAAGCGCGTCGCCGTGATCGAACGCGAGCGCGGATTGGGCGGGGCCTGCGTCCATCACGGCACCATTCCCAGCAAGACGCTCCGGGAGGGGGCGCTCCAGCTCGATCGGTTCAAGCGCTCAGCCTCGATGGTGGATGTCTCCCTCCGCGCCGGCTTCGAGATCCCCAGCCTCATGCAGCAGATCGAGCAGGTGGTGGGCGCCCATGTCACGTACATCACCGATCAGCTCAAGCG
>CAYZTJ010000015.1:0-35643 GCA_964481215.1 uncultured Nitrospira sp.
ACCAGCGCGCTCGGTCAATTGAGCAATCTGGCCACCTCGATCAGCCGACGCTAAACCTATGAACGATGGCCGAGCAGACATCCCGCAGCTGATCAGCCGCTATGCGCGCTACCAGGAGCTGCTCGAAGAAGTTGCGCAGGCGATCCAGGCTCGGAAGGAGCATCGCCTGACTGTGCTCGAATGCGCCTGCGGGCAGGTGCTGGAAGACATTCAAGTGCTGTGGAGCGAATGGGAAGCAGCCGGGCAGGTGAGCGAGTGCACCGGCGGCACCCCCGACACCGCATGGGGACTATTGGAAGCGGCCATGAACAGGGCGTCGGAGCAACTGTCGCTCAACCAGGCAGCCTTGGCCCAATGGGTGGGAGAAGTCGGGAACGGACTCCGAGAGGTTCATGTGAGTCGGCAGGTCGTCGGTGCCTATGCCCACGCGTCGGAAGTCGACCCGGACGGCCCCGCGCCTCAGTACTATTAAGACCAATCAATTACCAGCAGTCTCGGAAGGGGAGGAGCGTCAGATTCATGCCACTCACGAAGAACACCGCGCGGACCTATTTGGAGAACCAGGTCAAATTTGCCTCCCCCGTCGACTTGATCGTGATGCTCTACGATCGGGCGATCCAAAGCTTGAAGTCGTGCAGCGACAGCCTCAAAGGCGGAGAAACGGATCTCAAGGCGAAGGGACTGGCGCTCTGCCGGGCCGTCGACATCATCTCGGAACTCCAATCGGTCCTGGATCGGAAGCGTGGCGGCGAAATTGCACAGAATTTGGACAAGCTCTACACCTATATGTTGGAAAAACTCACCATCGCCAACTACGAAAACAATCAGGCCTCGATCCAGGAGGTCACACGGCTGCTGGAGGAACTCCGAGAGGGGTGGAAGGGAGCGGCCGCTCAATCGACTCAGGCCCCGGCCAAGACGAGGCAACCAGCATGAACGATTCGCTGAACCGGGACTGCCACGAATTCATGGATTTCTGCCGAGGCGTGCGCCACGGGGCGCAGCGTGGCGACGTCGGACTGGTGAAGCGACTCAACGCCGAAGCCGGACGCCTGATGAGCAGCTTCCAAGACCACTGGGCCGCCACGGAATCGGCCTTGCGGACGTCGGCCAGCGACGGAGAATTGACACGGCTCCAAGGCCAGCTCCGAGAAGTCCTGTCTCAAGTCCAATTGCATCAGGATGCCATGAGCCGAATCCTCTTCGAGATGGGGAGTGGTCCGCGTGAGGCCGTCACGCCGGAGGGCTTGGCGGTTGGGCCTGGACTGGCGCTCGATTTCCCGAACTCGCGTCGCTTCCCATCCGATACTGCCGAGCAACCATCCTTTCCCGCCGTCCCCATCCCTTAGCGGCGAACGTCGCCGGTTGCCCTCGAAAAGGCTTCTTCTATCAAGCTCTTCCACGTTTTTGGCGGCGCGGACGCACTCAAGTTTTTCCTGCGAGAGCCGACAAGGTAGGTAACGTGGGGCCATGGATGGTCGCACTTCGATCGCCCGGCGGTCTGCTATCTTTGAGATCGTGGCTATCGTGGGGGACCAAGGATGAGCATACAATTCGACCAAATCCATAACGTCGTGCGGACCTATCAGCGCGTGCTGGATCTCGATTCGACCGAAGGGACTCGCCGCGCCAAGGCGGTCGCCGAGCGAGGCGAGAGCGATGCCGGAGCCGATCGCGTGTCCATCTCGCAAGAGGCCAGACAGCTGCAAGACGTGTCCGCCGCGCGGCGCGGAGGCCCCGAGGCCGATCTCTTCAAGCGATAAGCTCGAACGGGAGTAGCGGCTTGGTCTGCAAGCTGCCCCCCCGTTCCTGCCCCTCCTAGGCAATTTCGCGTCAGTTTCTTGGCAGAATCAGCCGGATTGACTCGCACTGAGCCGCCTCCCGCATGGTTCTCCGCACCTCCTCTTGTCATTATTCCTTGAAAATCAATCGGTTGTTCTCCGATGGTGTGCCAGAGGCATGCTCCTTGCTTTTGTGGCAGCTTCACGCAGATGCCATTTTCGCGCGCAATGAACTTTTGCCGAAGGAGTGAGAGGTGAGCGCGACCAGTGGAATGAAACCTGTCGTACTCGTGGTCAGTCGATCGAGCCGCGCCGGCCAGATGTTGGTGCGTCGCCTCGAAAAAGCCGGCTATCATGCCGTCTTATCCAAGACCGAGGCCGATGCGGTCGCCAACCTGGGGCGACACACCGTTGAAGCGATTGTCTGTCATGCCCAGTCGGCGGGGGCCAGCGCGCTCAAGCTCTTGGAACAGCTTCGCGAGCGAGAATCCGACGCCTGCATCATCGTCGTCGGGGCCGATGAGGGCGCCGAGCGCGCCGCCGCACTGTTGCGGGCGGGCGCCTACGACTATCTCACCATGCCGATTCGTCCCGGGCGGATCGAAGAATCGCTCCGGCAAGGCCTGGACATCCGACGATCGTTCATTCAAGTGCGCGAACTCTCCGGACGACTCCGCAATGCCAACGAAGACCTGGCGCATGAACGCGACACCCTCAGGCGGTGGAGCCAGACCTTGGCGCAGCTCAATCATCTCGGCCAAGCCATGGCAGGGACGCTCAACGCCGATGAGATCATCCGGCTGCTCAAGGGGCGGCTCGATCAGATCGTCAAACACGATCGCATGGGCATCCTCTGGCTGGAACCGGAGCGGCTCTGGACGGCCGGCGGTCCTGGCGCGACGGAGGCCCAACTGGACGAGACCAAGCGGGCCTTGATCGGAACCGGCAGGCGGCTCCGCGGCGCCTCCTCGGTCGGGCAGACCGCGGAGCCGAACGGCTCGGAAGCCGGGAGGGCCGATGTCCCGCCTCAGGCCGCCGCGACGCCCGCCCAGGTGTTGGAAGTGCCCTTGCTGGTGGCGCAGGGACAGGTGGGATTGATTCGCTTGGAGCGGGAGCAGGGGCAAACATTTCATTCCGACGAAATCGAAATCATCAAGGCCGTGGCCACCTCCTTAGCCTTGGCCTTGCGCAATGCGGAAACGCACAGCCAAGTGCAGAACATGGCGATGACGGACGGGCTGACGAATCTCCTCAACCGCCGGGCCTTCTCCACGATCCTCACGCGCGAATTCAAGAATACGGAACGGTACGGCACGCCGCTCTGCTTGGTCATGGCGGATTTGGATAACTTCAAGCAGATCAACGACGTGCACGGGCATCTGATCGGCGATCGCTTGCTGAAAGAAGTAGCCACGCTGATTTCGCGGGCCATCCGGGCGGTCGACGTGGTGGCGCGGTACGGCGGCGAAGAGTTCGCCATGATCCTGCCGCGAACCGATACGGAACCGGCCACGATTCTCGCGACACGTATCCGCGAGCAGGTCGCCAATCATGTCTTCGTCGTCAACGGCGCGCCGGTGCGCCTCACGCTCAGCATGGGGGTGAGTCGGATCCCCCACCACTCCGTCACGACCCCGGACGATCTGGTGGCCGCCGCCGACGCCGCGCTCTATCAGGCCAAGGCCAAGGGCCGGAACTGCGTCGAAGTGAATGCCGAACTGCTGGCGACCGCCGGCGCGACCCAGGACTGAGGCAGGCCGACGACCATGCCGCATCACACGAAAACCGATCGCGATCGGGATGACGCCGCGGGGCTCGTCGTCGGCGACGAGCGGCGGGACGCCTTGCGAATCACCGATGAGCTGTTGCTGGACTATCGGCTGGAAGGGGAGCCGGATTATGCGGCCATGTCCAAGCGCGAGCGGGTGACCGATGAAACGATCGGCGCGTTCTTCGCCAAGCCGACGGCCGATCTGCTCGTCCATGCCCCGACGGGCGACGGGGAGGCGCAACTCGCCCAGTGGCTGATGAAGATCGACTGGGCCCTGGAAATGATCCTCAAGACCCTCGCCCGCATGAACCCGAACGGCATTCAGCTTCCCAAGATGACCGAAGTCAACGTCAGTGCCGGAGGCCTGCGATTTGTCTCCCACCGACGGTTTCAGGAAGGCGATGTGTTGGACCTCAGCCTGGTCTTGCCGCCCTTCACCCCCGTGACGGCCAAGGCCGAGGTGACGCGGGTGTCGCCCCATGAACCGGAGGGCCAGGGCGCCGACATTGCCGCCCGTTTTGTCAGCATCTCGACGGAAGATCGCGAACGGCTGATCCGGCATATCCTGCTGTTGCAGGCGGAGCGCATCCGTTCGCGGCAAGAGCACGGCGTCTCCTCCTAGTCCTTCTTTCCCTCTCGCGCCTCCGTTCCGGCCCGTTCCGCCCCTGTCGATCCCCGATTCGGCCATTTCTCTCCCCAGAGCTTAAGTTCCTGTCGCTTCGGCCCGATATGTGAATCGACATGAGCGATTCACTGTCTTCTACAACTGGAGCCACACCGGACGGTCGTCCAGCCCTGGACGGCGAGATCCTCACGGTGCAGGAAGTCGCCCGCTTTTTGCGGGTGCCGAAGTCGACGGTCTACAAGCTGGCCCGTTTGAACCAGCTCCCGGCCTCGAAGATCGGCAAGCACTGGAGATTTCTCCGCCGCGATATTCAGGAGTGGATGCGGACCCGGTCATCTCAACCCGTTCTAGGGTAAGGGAGAGGGTGCGCCCGGCATCGGCGGACGCCGTGCCGGACGTGTATCCACGGCCCGGAGGCCCCGGACTTCGGCGGAGGTGAGCTATGCCCGATACTCACCCGGCCGGTGAACAGGCGTCTTTTTCCCTGGAGTGGGTGCAACGCCAGGATCCTGTCGCTCGGCGGGAAATCCTCGACACACTGGCCGATCGCGGCGATGCCGCGGCGATCTCGATCCTCGTCGCCTCCCTCGGGGACGAACACCCCGCGGTTCAACAAAAAGCCGTCAACGGATTGATCCGCATCGGAGGCGAGGCCGTCCTGCGCGAGGCCGTCGGCCTGCTGCGGGCCGCGCCGGCCGTCCGGATGATGGCGATCGAGATCATCGAACGAGTCCGCATCGAGTCCCTCGACGTCCTACGTCCCGCCCTTGAGTCCCCAGATCCCAGCGTCCGCAAGTTGATCGTCGACGCGCTGCGCTCCCAACGGACCCCGCAGGCGGGAACCTGGCTGGTCTCCATGCTGAGCGATCCGGACTCCAACGTGCGCGCCGCCGTCGCGGAGGCGCTGGGGCGGCTGCGTCTGTCCGCGGCGCTGCCGGGCCTGATCAACATGCTGAGCGGCGATGAGTGGAACGCGTTTTTCGCGGCCTCCGCCCTCGCTGAACTCGGGGAGCCTTCCGCGGTGTCCCCGTTGCTCACCCTCTTGACCCGTGAGATGCCGGCCGCCGCCTGCGCCGCCGTCGACGCGATCGGACGGCTGGATCAGCAGGGAACCACGCTTCGGACCATCGCCGAACTCGTGAACAGTCCCGAACGACCCATCCGCCGAGCCGTGATTCAGGCGGTGAGCGCCATGGCGGCGCGAATGGGCCCCTCCGCCTGGACCGTCGTGGATCGCGCCCGCTGGTTCGACCACTTCGCGGAGGCCGCTCGCGACGCCGATCGCCCGACCGTGCTGGCCGGCATCCGCGGACTGGGGTTGCTGGGGGATAAGCGAGGCACCCGGGCTATTTTGAGCGCCTATCGGGCGATGAAAGATTGCGCCGCCGACGAGCAGGAGTCGGCGATCCAAGCGTTGGTGGAGACCGGCGATGCCGACGTGCTGGTCAAGGCCGTGGAACTCGACGAGGATCGCGTGAGCGATGCGGCGATCCACGCGGTGGGCCTGCTCCGCTGTCGCGAGGCGGTCCCGGCACTCGGAACAATTCGACGCAAGAGCTGGGATTGGCGGCGGCGGAAGGCGGCGCTCGGGGCCTTAGCTCAGATCGGCACCGATCAGGCTTTCGCGGCGATCTGCGAGGGGGTCGAGGATACGACCGGCTACGTCCGCGCCGAAGCCGTGCGGCTGATCAGCGAGAGCGGGCGGATGGGGTACGTGCGGCGGGTGCTCGTCAAGTTGCAGTCCGAGCGCTACGAAGACGTCCGCCTGGAAATGGCGAAGGCGCTGCTCAAAGCCGGGACGCAGGACGTCATGATCGAGCTGGTCGACATGCTGCGCTACGGTCCAGCGCCGGTGCGCGAAACGGCGGCCTGGGCGATCGGCACGGTGCGGCTGCCCGAAGGCCTCGAGCCCCTGCTGAATACGTTCAATGACTCCGAGTGGAAAGTGCGGAGAGCCGTCGTCGAAGGCGTGGCCAATTATCGAGACGAGGGCGCGCTGCGCGTGCTGCTCATCGCGCTCACCGACGATCATGAAAAGGTGAGACTGGCGGCCGCCGCCGGCCTCGCGTCGTGGGATCGGCCGGAGACCCATCGGGCGCTGCTGAACGTGGCCCAACACGATCCGGACGTCTGGGTCCGCCGCTGCGCCATCGAGGGGGTCGGCCGCAATCGGCTGACCGACGCCGTCGGACCCCTCGCCCGATTGGCGGCGGATCGGTCGGCGCCACGGCTGTTGCGTCATGCGTCGGTGGAGGCGCTCCGGCGGATCGGCGGCGCCGACGCGGAGTCCGCGGCGCAGGCCGCCGGTCTCGAACTGCAGGAGGGGGCCGACCGTCCGGCGGCGTGAGACGCACCGATGCAATTGACGATCGCGATGTTCAACGACCTCCGGACCCTGATCTACGAAAAGACGGGGCTCTTTTTCACCGACAACAAGAAATACCTGCTGGAAAGCCGGCTTCAAGCGAGGCTGCGGGAGCGCAATTGCAAGACCTTCGAAGAGTATTGGCAGCTCATCCGCTACGACGCCTGGCGCGATAAGGAGCTCACCGCGCTCTTCGATCTGGTGACGACCAACGAGACCTATTTCTATCGGGACGCGAGTCAGCTCCAGGCGTTCACGGATGTGGCGGTTCCGGCCTTGTTGAAGCTGAATGAGCGCACCAGCCGGCTTCGGATCTGGAGCGCCGCCTGTTCGACCGGGGATGAGCCCTATACCCTGGCCATGATGCTGTTCGAGCATCCGGCTTTGGCCAAGTGGACGATCGAGATCCTCGGCAGCGACATCAGCGAGACGGTCCTCGCGCAGGCGCGCAGCGGCGTCTACGGCCCCTATGCGGTGCGGCAGATGCCGGCCTCCATGCGCCAGAAGTACTTCACGGAGGAGGACGGCCAATTCGTCCTGTCCCCCAAGGTGCGCCAAGTCGTCAAGTTCGCGAATATCAATCTCTATGACAAGGCTCGGCTCCGGCTGATCCGGGACATGGACGTCATTTTCTGCCGCAACTGCTTGATTTATTTCGATGACAACGGCAAGCGGCAGATCGTGGATAGCCTCTACGACTCGCTGAAGCCGGGCGGCTATCTGATCATCGGGTTCTCGGAATCGATCCACGGCGTGACCCGCTCCTTCAAGCCGGTGCATGCCAATCGGACCGTCTTGTATCAAAAATCGTGATGCGTGATCCGTGAACGGTGAATGGCAACCCAGGGAGGACGAAGGACGCGTCACGCATTACGGGTCACGCATTACGGATCACGGATCACGGATTACGAGGGATGTATGAGCAAATCCGTCTTAATCGTCGACGATTGTCCGTTTACCCGCCGCCTGCTGTCCCTCTATCTGGCAGGGGAGGGGTACGAGCTCTATCAGGCTGAAAATGGCCTGGATGCCCTGGAACATCTGGCCCGCCGGCCGGCCGATTTGGTCGTGACCGACCTCAACATGCCGCACATGGACGGGCTGGCCCTCACCCGAGCCCTCAAGACGGACCCGGCCTACGAGCGCATTCCGGTTGTAATGTTATCGACGGAAACAGCCGAAACAGAACGAGCAAGCGGTATCGAGGCGGGCGCGGCCCGGTATCTGACCAAGCCGGTCGGCCGGGGCCCCTTGGCCGCGGAAGTCAGGGCCTTGTTACACGAGGGGACAGTTTAAGGAGGACTAGGGTATGCCGGCAGATCTCAACATGAAGATCATGGTGGTCGACGACATGTCGACCATGCGGCGGATCGTCAAAAACGTGCTCAAGCAGATCGGCTTCACGAATATCGAAGAGGCCGAAAACGGCAAGGACGCCTTCGAGAAGATCAAGCAGGGCGGGTTCGGATTCGTCGTGTCCGATTGGAACATGCCCGTGATGACCGGCATCGATCTCCTCCGCGCCATCCGCGCGGATGAGGCGTTGAAGACGCTTCCGGTCATGCTCGTCACCGCGGAGGCCCAGAAGGAGAACATCATCGAAGCCGTGCAGGCCGGCGTCAGCAACTACATCGTCAAGCCGTTCACGGCGGAGCAGATCCAGGAGAAGATCAACAAGATCTTCAAGTAGGCCAGTCGGGAGGACGACGATGAGCGGGCACGACGACGGAGACTTGTTGAAGCAGCTCGGCGAGATGACGCGCCAGATCGACGCGACGATGCGCAACGTGCTCACGATCGAGGAGCCCGTGGCCGAGACTGCGTCGCAATTGCCGCAGGCCACCACGCACTTGGCCGACGTGACCGCCCTGACGGAAGAGGGCACGCACAAGGTGATGGCCTTGACGGAGGCCATGCAGGACAACCGGGCGGCCATCGCGAAGGCCTTGGATGAATTGGCGCACGGCGTCGTCGACGGCCGAACCAACGGCGAGGTGGCCACGCAGGTGCGCGCCATTCAGGCGCTGATCGCCGAGGACGAAGAGCGGCTGATGGCTCTCATGACGGCGATGGCGTTCCAGGACCTCGTGGGACAGCGGATTCGGAAGGTCACGGGTATTCTCGCGGATGTGGAACATCGCCTCCTCGAGACCCTGATCGTGTTCGGCCACAAGCAAAGCGCGCCCACGAAGCAATCCGACACGCGGGCCAGCGCGCTGCTGAAAGAGCTGGAGGCTTCCAAGGCGACATCGATCAAACAGGATTTGGTCGACGAAATCTTGGGACAGGCGGGAATTTCATAAGGCGTGTGATTAGTAAGCAGTAATCAGTGATGAGTGAAGAAACACGGAAGACCATGACGAACCGCGATCTTCCGGTCACTCATCACTGATCACTCATCACCATCGAGGGAGACTACCATGGTGCCAGGCGACCAAAACGACGAAATGGCGGAAATACGGAACGACTTCCTGGTGGAAGCCCAGGAAATGATCGAGGGTCTCGATCAGCAGTTCGTCAAGCTGGAAGCCGACCCCAACGACGCCGGCCTCGTGAATGAGATCTTCCGCTCCATGCACAGCATGAAGGGCTCGGCGGGCTTCCTGGGGTTCAACTACCTCGTCGAGGTCGCCCACCGCGCCGAGAGCGTGCTGAACAAGGTGCGGCAAGGCGAGATGCAAGTCTCCCGCGACATCATCACCGTCATCCTGGAAGCGGTGGACGTGGTCAAGTCGCTGGTGGCCGATATCAAGGAAACCGGCACCGACCAGCACGTGGAAACGCAGGCGATTTCGGACAAGCTCGATCTGGTCCTGTCGATTCCGTCGAGCGGACCCCCGGCGGTGGCGCCGGCCCAGCCTCCGGCGGCTGCCGCTCCACAGTCGGCTCCAGTTCAAGCGGCGCCGGTCGCGGCGTCGGCCCCGCCATCGCCGAGTCCCGCTCCGCCGACGCCATCCGTGCCCAAGCCGGCGCCGGCCTCGGCCAAGACATCGGCCGGCGCGCAGGGGGAAGGGGCGGAGGGCAGGGCCAGCAAAGGCGCCAAGGGAACGGAAGAAGACCAGACCATCCGCGTGGAGACGCGCCGATTGGACACCGTCATGAATCTGGTCGGCGAACTCGTCCTGTGCCGCAACCGGATGATGAAGATCGGCAGCGGCCTCGAGCGCGCGCACGAGGGCGATCCGCTCGGCCGGGAGTTGGGGGAGACCCTCGCGCAGCTTTCGCTCGTCTCCAGCGACTTGCAACTCGCGGTCATGAAGACCCGGATGGTCCCCATCAAGAAGGTCATGGCCCGGTTCCCGCGCATGGTCAGGGATCTGGCCCAGAAGCTCGGCAAGCAGGTCAGGCTGGACATTCAGGGCGAAGACACCGAACTGGATAAGTCGGTGGCCGATGAGATCGGCGACCCCCTGGTCCACCTGGTGCGGAATTCCATCGACCATGGGATCGAACCGCCGGTGGTCCGGATGTCCACCAACAAGCCGCCGGACGGCACCGTGCGCATCTCGGCGAGCCAGGAAGGCAACAGCATCGTCATCCGCATTTCGGACGACGGCGCCGGCTTGAACATCGAGCGGATCAAGCACAAGGCCATGTCGAAGGGGCTCGTCAGCGAGGGCGAACTGGCGTCGATGGACGAACGCGGGATCATGAACCTGATCTTCTTGCCGGGATTCAGCACGGCCGAGCAGGTGACGGACGTGTCCGGCCGCGGCGTCGGGATGGACGTGGTGCGGACCAACATTCGGCGGCTCAACGGCACCGTGGAGGTCTCGTCGGAGCAGGGCAAGGGCAGCATGATCACGATCAAGCTGCCGCTGACCATTGCGATCATTCAGGCCCTCGTGGTGGGCGTGGAGCAGCAACTCTTCGCCATTCCGCTCGCCTCGGTGATCGAGGCCGTCAAGATCAGCCGGCGGGACATCAAGACCGTGGACGGCCGTCCGGTCATGAACCTGCGCGATCGGGTCCTGCCGCTGCTCAGGCTGTGCGACGAATTCACCATTCCCACTTCTGCGGACAAGCGCGACGAAGGCTATGTCGTCGTCGTGGCATCCGGCGAACGGCGTCTTGGGCTCGTGGTGGACCGCCTGCAGGCTCAGGAGGAAATCGTCATCAAGTCGATGGGGGATTTCCTCGGCGAGATCAAGGGGGTGGCCGGCGCCACGATCACCGGAGAAGGCAAGGTCATTCTGATTCTGGATATCAACGAGTTTGTCGTGAGCGCCCGCTACGACCGCATGGCCTATGCCGGCGTGGGCGGCTGAGGAGGCGACTATGTCCTCATTCATGTTGGAAATCGATGAGCGCACCCGGCTCGCGGGGGCGAACCGGATGGAACTCCTCCTGTTCCATCTCGGAGGGGCCGAGGTCTACGGCATCAATGTCTTCAAGGTGCGGGAAGTCATGAAGATGCCGAGCTTGACCCTCGTGCCGGAGGCGGATTCCCGCATTCTCGGCATGGCCAGCCTGCGCGGCAAGATGGTGCCGGTGATCGATCTGCGGAAGGCGCTCAAGCTGCCGGCCCATGAAGATGAGGATCCCTCCACGGGGCACTTGATCATCTCCGAATACAACGTCTCGCTGCAGGGCCTCTTCGTCACCGGAGTCGACCGGATCATGCGCGTTTCCTGGGATCAGGTGAAGGCGCCGCCGTCGCTCGTCAAGAACGGGGTGGCGCAGGGGGCGGTGACCGCCGTGACGCTCTTGGACGACGGCCGCATGGTGATGATTCTGGACGTGGAAAAGATCCTGGCTGACATCTGTCCCCGAGCCGAGGAAGAGATCATCGCCGCCATCGCGGAGACGCCGACGCAGGTCGGGAAGCGGGTCTTTTTTGCGGACGATTCCATTGTGGCGCGCAAGCAGATCGTCAAGACCCTGGAGCGGATGGGATTCTCCTACACCTTGGCGACGACCGGGTTGGAGGCGTGGCAAATGTTACAGGCCATCGCCGCGAAGGCCGCCGAGGAGAAGAAGGGCTTCCGCGAAGTCATCCAGGTGATCCTGACCGACATCGAAATGCCGGAGATGGACGGGTTTACGCTCGTGAAGAATATCCGGTCGGATCCGCGGTTCCAAGGCGTGCCGATCATCATGCACTCGTCCCTCACCGGCGTGTGCAACATGGAAAAGGGCCAGTCGGTCGGCGCCACGGACTACGTGACCAAATTCGATCCGAAGATTTTGGCCGAGAAATTGGCTCAGCATGCGAATCCGCGTTAATGGGAATAGCCCAAGAGGACGACATGACAGGGTGGATTAATCGGCTGCCCATCAGCGGGAAATTCGGGTTGCTCATCCTGATGTTCGGGGGAGGGGTGGCCCTCTTCGGCGTGATGGCCTATGAAACCCTGGATACGGTGAAGGTGAACGGACCCGTGTATCGCGCGATCGTCCAGGACAAGGATCTGGTGGCGGATGTGCTGCCGCCCCCCCTCTATCTGGTCGAAGGCTACCTGGTGGTGCTCCAGATGGTCAATGAGACGGATCCAGACCAGCTGCGTCGATTAGCCGCGCGCAGTCGAGAACTCCGAGAGGAATATGAGGCGCGTCACGCGGTGTGGTCGGCCGACTTGCCGGCCTCGGCCATCAAGCAAGGGCTGGTGGAACGATCGTATCGCCCTGCGGCCGAGTTTCTCGGCCTGCGCGATAAAGAATTTCTACCGGCGATCGCTTCAGGACAGCGCGATCGCGCGCGCGAGTTGGCCCTGGGGCCGATGAAGGCGCTCTTCACCAAGCATCGGGAAGCCGTCGACGAGGTGGTGCGGCTGGCCACCGACCACTCCAAAGAGATTGAGGCGCAGGCCTCACGGACGGTGCAGGACCGGAGCCAACAGCTCTTATTCGGCGGCTTGCTGTTGTTGGTCTCGATGTCGGCCGTCGCCTGGTACATCGCCAGAACGGTGGTGCGTCCCCTCCGGCGGGTGACGGGACATCTGCGGGAGATGGCCGGCGGTCATGGTGATCTGACGGTGCGCCTGCCGGTCATGGGCCATGATGAGCTGGGACAATTGGCGGAATCGTTCAATACCTTCCTGGAGAAGCTTCGCGCCAACATGGCGACGGTGGCCGCCGTGACGGCGAAGTTGCAGGGCTCGGCCACGCGCTTGACGCAGACGACGCAGCGGCTCCATGAAGGCGGCACGGAGATGGCCGATCACTCCCGCCGGTCTTCCTCGGCGATCACGGAAATGGCCGCCACGGTCAAGGAGATGGCGGATCAGGCGGAACTCGTCGCCAAGACCTCCGAGGCCATGACCAGCACCGCGCAAGCCGGGAACGACACGGTCTGCAGTTCCACGGAGCTGATGCACCGCCTGTCGGGCACCATCAAGGATTGCTGCCAACTGGTCAGCAATCTCGGCGCTCGATCGGAAGCCATTGAGAACGTGATGCGGGTGATCGAGGACATCGCCGATCAGACCAATCTGCTGGCGCTCAATGCGGCGATCGAGGCGGCGCGCGCCGGAGAAGCCGGGCGGGGATTCGCCGTCGTGGCGGACGAAGTGCGCAAGCTGGCCGAGCGGACCACCAAGGCGACGCGGGAAATCTCCGAGACCATTAAAGCGAACCAGGCCGATACGCACGCGGTGGTGAACGCGATGAGCGGGGCGACGACCGTGGGGCACGAAGGCCACACGGCCGCCTGTGACGTGGGGGAGCGGCTCAACCTGATCTTAACGATCGTCAAGGACGTCACGCAGATGGTCGCCCAGATGTCCGGCGCCATCGAGCAACAGAAGCAGGTCAGCGCGCAGGTGGCCGACGACATTCAGCGGGTGGCGGCGATCAGCGAAGAGGGAGAAGGGCACCTGGCCAGCACCACCCTCGCCGCCTCCGATCTGGTGTCGATCGCGCAGGAATTGAACGGCATGGTGACGGGATTCCGCGTCGAGCGCGGCGAGGCGGGCGGCTGACGAGGGGCATCCCTCAGAACGGACACGACGATGTCGGTACGCACGAAAGTCCTGGTGGTCGACGATTCGGCCTTCATGCGGAAGGCCCTCTCCGGCATGTTGGAGAAGGACCCCCGGCTGACGGTGGTGGGGTCGGCTCGCAACGGGGAAGAGGCGGTCCAGAAGGTCGCCGAGCTCAAGCCGGACGTCGTCACGATGGACGTCGAAATGCCCGGCATGAATGGGCTCGACGCCGTCCGTCAGATCATGGCGACCACTCCGATTCCCATCCTGATGGTCAGCTCCTTGACGGAAGCCGGCGCCAAGGAAACCTTGCTGGCGCTCGAATTGGGCGCGGTCGATTACATCCCGAAACACCTGGAAGGCGTCGCGACCAACATCACGGCGGTGGAGCAGGAGCTGGTCGGGAAGGTGCTGGCGGCGGCCAAGGCGAAGGTCGTGAGGCGGAGCGCCGCGACGGCGTCGGGCATGGCCAAATCTATCGTGAAGCCCGCCCGGACGGGGGCCTTGACCGCCTCGTCGGTTGCGGCCACCCGCGGCACCAAGCTGGTGGCGATCGGCTGTTCGACCGGCGGCCCGCTGGCGCTCCAAGAAATACTCCCGCTGTTTCCTCCGGATTTTCCGGCGGCGGTGCTGATCGTCCAGCACATGCCGAAGTTCTTCACGAAGCCCTTTGCCGAGCGCATGGACCAGATGTGCCACATCACGGTCCGTGAAGCCGCCGACGGGGATGTGATTGCGCCCGGGGTGGCTCTCGTGGCGCCGGGTGGCGTGCAGTTGCGGGTCTGCCGGAAGCAATCCATCGCTATCGAAATCAGTCTTTCCAAGGACGGCGAGGGCATGCTGCACGCGCCCTCGGCGGATGTGATGATGAAGTCGGTGGCGAGCCTCTATGGCGGCCGAGGGATCGGGGTCATTCTCACCGGCATGGGACACGACGGGCTCGATGGCATGAAGGAAATCAAGGCGGCCGGCGGGCGAACCGTGGCGCAGAACGAAGCCACCTGCACCGTCTACGGCATGCCGAAGGCGGTGGTGGACGCCGGCCTGGCCGACAAGGTGGTGCCGTTGTCTCACATCGCCGGCGAAGTGCTGAATATGATTTGAGGCGTGAAACGTGAACGAGATGAGCGGGACAAGCGGGAAAGGCGAGACAGGCGCGACACATGATGAGCGAGAAGGGCGAGACAAGCGAGAAAGGTGCGAAAGGTGGGATGAATCAGAGCGACCAGTCGCGCCAGTCTCGCGTTTCGCGCATGTCTCGCCGAAAAGAATCGAACGACGAGATACGAAGGGTGGAGTGAGAAAAGGAAAGAGTTCCACAACAGTGATGGACAAATAACCAGGGAGGGGGAGGAGGCCATGCTAACCCAGATGAATATCGGTCCGCGGTTTCTGTCGCTCCTGTCGGTGGCGGCCGTCGTCACGGCGGGAGTGGGTTTCTTCTTGGTGTATGAGCAGGAGCAGTCCAAGCTCGCCGGCATGCTCGAGAATCGAGCCAAGATCATTCAGGCCCAGACGGAGGTCACCCGGGCCTACATCGCGAAGAATTACGTCGGAAAGATCAAGAACGGTCCCGGCAAGGACGTGATGACCGTGGCGCAGGACCATGTCGGGAATCCGGCCGCCGTGCCGCTGCCGGCGACCGCGACCCGGGAGATCAGCGAGGAGCTGAGCAAGAGCGGCCTCTTCAGCGCCCGTTTGATCAGCATGACGCCGCTGAATCCGGCGAACTCGGCGCGGGAGCCCTTCGAGACCGAGGCGCTCAAGGCCATCATGAGCGGCGCGGAATCCTATAGCCGCCAGGAGGAAGCCAAGGACGGCTCCGTCAGCTATCGCCGGGCGAGCCCCGACAGGGCCAGCAGCGCGGCCTGCATCGGGTGCCACGCCGGCAAACAGGTCAACGACATCCTCGGGGTCCTGACCGTGAACCTCCCCATCACGGAGGTCAAGGCCGCGTCCAACGCCTCGATGCAGAAGACGGGCGGCGTGGTGCTGGTCTGCGTCCTCACGATGATGGCGATCGGCTACGGCCTCCTCCGCCAGGCGGTGGTGAAGCCGCTGTCGACGGTCAACGCGATCCTGAAGGACTTGTCCGAGGGCGAAGGCGACCTCACGAAGCGAGTGCCGGTCAACGGCCAGGACGAAATCGCCACGGTGGGACAATCCTTCAATACCTTCGTCGAAAAGCTGCACGGGACGGTCTCCAAGGTGGCCCATGTCACCGACCGCGTGGCCGCGGCCAGTGCCGAATTGGCGGCGACGGCGGAGGAAATGTCCCGCGGGTCCGAGAGTCTCACGTCTCGATCCGTGCAGACGTCCAGCTCCGTCGAAGAAATGAACGCCACGGTCAACGAGGTGGCGCAGAACTCCTCGAAGGCGGCCAACATGGCGCAGGATACGGTGACCACGGCGCAGAACAGCCGCAGCGTGGTCGAGGAGACGGTCACGGGCATGAGCCACATCGCGGAGTCCGTGGCCCATTCCGCGTCGCTGATCGAAACGCTGGGCAAATCGTCCGATCAGATCGGCGAGATCGTCCGCGTGATTCAGGACATCGCCGATCAGACGAACTTGCTGGCCTTGAACGCGGCGATCGAAGCCGCCCGGGCCGGCGAACAGGGTCGAGGATTCGCCGTCGTGGCCGACGAGGTCCGGAAGCTGGCCGAACGGACGACGAAAGCGACGAAGGAAATCGGCGACATGATCCGCCAGATACAACAGGACACGAAGGGCGCCGTGCAGTCGATGCAGGAGGGCACGAACAAGGTGACCGGCGGCGTCACGCTCGTGAACAAGATGGGCGACGCCCTGTCGACCATCGTCCAGCGCGTGAACGAGACGGCGGAGATGATCCGGCAAATCGCGGTGGCCTCGGAAGAACAATCGGTGGCCACGCAGCAGATCGCCGGCGACGTGGAAAACGTGGCCAAGGTCAGCAAGGAAGCGGCGGGGAGCGCGGCCGAATCCGCCAAGGCCTGCCACGATTTGAGCCAGATGACCGCGGAACTGCAGAGCATCGTCACCGGGTTCAAGCTGGCCGGTCCGGAGAAGAAGTCGGTCGGCGCCCGAAGCCGCGCGGTGCATGCTTAAGACCGAGGAGGCGACGCTATGAGTGCCATGGGCGCGGTCGCAGACACACACGCCGGATTGGCCACAGGCAACTCCGCTTCCCGCGAGGCCGACGGCGGGGAAGCCCTCCAGTTCGTGACCTGTCGGGTCGAGGGCGAGGAGTTCGCCATCGACATCCTGAGCGTGCAGGAAATCATCCGGATGGTGGATTTGACGCCGGTGCCGAAAACGGCGTCCTACGTGGAGGGCGTCATCAACCTCCGCGGCCGGATCGTGCCGGTGATCAACCTGCGGCAGCGGTTCGGGATGCCGGACGTGCCGAGAACCGCGCAGTCGCGGATCGTCATCGTGTATGTGCGCAAGCGGGCGGTGGGCCTGCTGGTCGACGCGGTGTCCGAGGTGATGCGGGTGGCGAAGAGCCAGATCGAGGCCGCGCCCTCTATCGGCAGCGCGCTCGGGGCGGAGTTTGTGCAGGGCGTCGGGCGGATCGGGGAGCGGCTGATGACGATTCTGGACTTGAACCGGCTGCTGGTGTCGAGTTCGCTGCCGTCGGGCGGCGACGAATCATGAGGCCGGCGCCGGATCGGCGCCTTCGGACGGCGGCGGTTGCAGCTCCTTGTGCCGGCTGCGTTCTTGGAGGATCTGATCCAGGATGGACAGGGAGTGGCTCAGCAGATCGGAGGCGCAGCCCAGGGTGACCTGAAATTGCTGCATCGCCTCTTTCCACTTTCCCTCCTGCTGGAGCGACTGGAACCGACGATGTTGCTCCTCGAGAATCGCCTGCTTCGCTTCCAACAAGAGGCTGTCGGTGGGGCTCATGGTCACTCCCTGGTGTACGCCCGCCATCGGGGCTGTGCGATGCGCTTCGAGTCCGGACAGGGTTGTGCAGAGTAGCAGACTCATGCGGGGCGCGCAAGAGCCAGATTCGGCTTCGTTCGTGATCGTTTGAGGTCGTTGCCATGGATTTTCTGACTATCGTCGGGATCGGCGTCGCCATCGCCTCCATCCTGGTCGGCCAGATGCTGGAAGGCGGGCACATCGGCTCCATCCTCCAGCTGACGGCCTTCATGATCGTGATCGGCGGCACGCTCGGCGCGGTGTTCGTCCAGAACCCCATGCCCGTGGTCATCAAGGGATTTTCCCTGCTCTCGCTGGTGATTCTCGACCCGAAAAAAGACCTGAAGGTCTTGATCGGGCAAATCGTCGACCTGGCCAATCTGTCCAGAAAGTCCGGCTTGCTGGCGCTGGAAGGGAAGATCAAAGAGATGAAGGACCCCTTTTTCCAGAAGGGCCTGCAGTTGATCGTCGACGGCACGGAACCGAAGGTCATTCAAGACATCCTGGAAACCGAGGTCGAGCACCACGAGGAGGAATCCACGACCGCCGCCAAGATCTGGGAGGCGGCCGGCGGCTATTCGCCGACCATCGGGATCTTGGGCGCCGTCTTGGGGTTGATTCACGTCATGGAAAACCTGGCCGATCCGTCCAAACTGGGCGGCGGCATCGCGACGGCCTTCGTCGCCACCATCTATGGGGTCGGCTCCGCCAATCTGCTCTTTTTACCCTTCGCCAACAAGATCAAGCTGAAGGTCAAGCGGCAGTCCATGGAGCAGCAGGTCATCATCAGGGGTCTGGTGTCGCTGGCGCAGGGCGAGAACCCCCGCATCATTCAGGAAAAGCTGGAGAGCTATCTGCCGCACGGCGATCGGAAGCACGGCGAGAAGAAGTAGGTGTCGAAGAAGCACAAACATGAGGAGCACGAGAACCACGAGCGGTGGCTGGTCTCCTACGCCGACTTCATCACCCTGCTCTTCGCCTTCTTCGTGGTGATGTATTCGGTCTCCTCGGTGAACGAGGGCAAGTTTCGCACGGTCAGCGACTCGATCAAGGCCGCCCTCAACCCGATCTCCAGCCAGCCGGTCTCGTCGATGCGGTTCGACCTCGGCGACCATAAGGCGCAACTGGCCGAATCGATCGACAAGCAAGTCCTGTTCATTCGGAAGTTTCAAAAGGGGCTGCGCAAGCGAACGACGGTGAAGGCCGACACGAATCAGGCGATCATTCCGAACGGGCTCAGCATCAAGCACGGGGATCGTTCCATTGTGCTGACGCTGTCCGACAGCCTTCTCTTCGAGAGCGGGCAAGCCGTGCTGCGGGAGGAGGCCTATCCGATCTTAGAAGCCTTCGCCGAAGTGTTGAACGAGTACGGCATGGGCGTGCGGGTGGAAGGCCACACCGACAATGTGCCGGTGAGCTCCGGGCCGTTCGCCTCCAATTGGGAACTGTCGGCGATGCGCGCGGCGAGCGTGGCCCGCGTCCTGGCCGAAATCTTCCACGTGGCGCCCGATCAGCTCACGGCGACGGGATTGGGTGAATTTCATCCGGTGTCGGACAACTTTACGCCGGAGAATCGCGCCAGGAACCGGCGCGTGGAACTGGTCGTGACGGAATCGCCGACGTCGGCGAAGACCCTCGAATAACGGTCGCGGCGCCGCCACGATTTGCAGGAATCGATCATGGCTCTCAAACGCATCTCCATCGACGCCCTCACGGTCGGCATGTATGTCGCCGGCCTGGATCGCTCCTGGGTGAACACGCCGTTTTTCCGTCATCGCTTCTTGATCAAGCAGGAGTCCCAGGTGCAGCGGATCCGGCAATCCGGGGCGAGGGAAATCACGATCGATACGGAAAAGGGGCTGGACGTCGAATCTGCAGCCGTCATCGCCTCGGCGGCGGTCCAGGAAGACGGCGCTCCGAAGCCGGAAGGGGCCCGTGAGGACCGTGCTCCCACCGACCTCGTGGAGGAAGAGCCGCTCGTCGCCGGAGGGCAATCATTAGCCACGGAGTTCGTGGAGGCCCGGAAGGCCCGCCAGGAGATGCTGGAGGCCGTGCGGTCGGTGTTCGCCTGGGTTCGCACCGAGGAACGCCTGGATCGCGCCAAAGTCCTGGAGACGACGGAGAAACTCATCGGAAACGTGCTCAAGCACCATGATGCCTTTCTTGCGCTGATCCGCACCCGAGATTTCCATCCGGAACTCCTGGACCATGTGCTGAATGTCGCCAGCTTATCCCTCATCCTCGGACAGGCCCTGGGGCTGACCGGTCCGCAATTGCAACGGCTGGCGATGGGCGCGCTCTTGCACGATGTGGGATTGCTCCGGGTCCCGGCCAACGTGCTCAAGAAGCGCGCCACGCTCACGGCGACCGAAGCCACGCTCTACGAGCGCCACCCGTCCCTCGGCTTGGCGATTCTGGAGAAAACCGGCGGCTTCGACTTCGAGGTCCTTTCGATCGTGCACGAACACCATGCGCTCCTGGACGGATCCGGTTACCCGACCGACGTGGTGGCCACTTCGACTCAGCGCACGAGCCGGATCGTCATGGTCGCCGACCTCTACGACGAGCTGCTCAGCGGACAGCATGACGGCGCTCCCTTGACGCCCGCCGACGCCCTGGCCTGTCTTTACCGAGAGGCGCAGCGGCATCGCTACGAGCAAGACCTGGCGTCCCTGTTGATCAGCCAGATCGGCGTGTACCCGCTGTTCGGCTTGGTCGAACTGAGCTCGGGGGAGCGGGCGGTCGTCGTCAAGGTGACGCAAGGCAAACTGCTCGATCCGGTCGTCCTCGTCGTGAGCGGGCCCGATCATGCGCCCCTGCCGGACCCCGCGCTTCTCGATCTCTCTCGCCAAGATGGGGCGGACCCCCATCGAAAAATCGCGCGGCTGTTGGACGCCGAACGCGAAGGCGTGCGCGTCGAAGACGTCCTCGTAAGGGCGGACAGCATCCTGCAACAGGCGGCGTAGGGGAAAAATTGACGATTTCGTCATTGATTCATTGAATCATTTTCCGGAAATGACTCAATGATGCAATGAATCGATCGTCAATTGCTCGGGGCGGGCTAGGCTCGGAGGATTTGCACCAGGATCCCGGTTCGGGTGGTCGTCTTGGTTTTCTGCATGATGTGTTTGATGTGTTCCTTGACCGTCTGCTCGGTGATGCCGAGCGCGAGGGCGATTTCCTTGTTGGTCCAACCCTTGGCCAGCTGCTGGACGACGGACTCCTCCCGGTCGGTCAGATTGAAACGGGCCTTGGCCTCTTCCGTGGACGATTCCTGCCGGCGCCCGATTTCTTCCATGATGATCATGATGCGCGCATGCTCGATGCCGCCGTGATCGGGCAGCCCGAATCCGCGCAGGAGCACGGCCCGGCGAGTGTCCCCGATGAGGCGCCTGACTTGCAGTTGCTCCCAATCTTTCGCTTCGGTCTTGACCTGCAGCATCCCCAGAATATCGGCCGCCAGATCGTGCATGGGCTGGGGGAGCCCCCCGGCGGGCGATCTACCCGAAGGGCTCTGAGCCAATTCCCGGCACAGCTCGGCCGCCTGCCGGTTCATGTGAAGCGGCTGCAGTTGAGGTGTCAGGACCACCAGCCCCGGTCCCGACCGCTGCTCGGCGATATTCTCCATGTGGACGGGCAATTCGGTGGCGCTCTCCAGAAGGCCGATCTCTTTCATCGTGGCATCCTTTGTTGTGGTCCGGTTGAGTCGGGGATTCCCCGGGGGCGCCCGGGAGGCGCGGGCGCCGGGCTCCGCTCTCTCTCCTTATCGGCCGGCTGCTGCCCGATCTTGACGCGTTCTCTCCCCTGAGGGGGTGGGGCGACTTTTTGCCTGCTCTTCTTGTCATTTTGCGCTTCATGCTGGCGGAAATGGGACCGATACAGGCGAATGCCGCAGAAACGAGCAGCCGGTTCGACTTCATCAACGGCCCGAGATCCCTCCGGGTGCATATGGAGCGCGAGGGACGGATGACATTAAGTTCAAGGTGATGGCAACCGATACAGATCAAGAACATGGCAATCCTCTGGCTGCTGGCCGCAATCATTCGGAAGGAGTCGCTATGAAACGAGTATGTGCAATGTTGGCAGGGGCCCTCCTGATTCTCGGCGGGGGCTTGGCGGTGTCGGCGGACCCCGGCGCGCCGGGGAGCGGCGCGCCCTCGGGCGAGAAGTCATCGTTGATCGTCACGGCCGACTACATCATCGGTCCTGAGGACGTCTTGGAGATTACCGTCTGGCGCAATGCCGACTTGTCCAAGACCGTCGCCGTCCGCCCGGACGGACGGGTTTCGCTGCCCTTGGTCGGCGACGTCACGGCGGTCGGCCGCACCGCCGCCCAGTTGTCGGAGGACATCTCGGGTCGCCTGAAGGAATACAAGGAGAATCCCCAAGTGTCGATCGTCGTGAAAGAGGTGAACAGCTACACCGTGTTCGTCCTCGGGGAAGTCAGCAAGCCCGGGAAGTATCCCCTGAAGAGCAAGACCACGCTGCTGCAGGCGATCACCATCGCGGGCGGCTTTACGCCGGTGGCGGCGCGCAACAAGCTGGTCGTGTTTCGGTTCAACGATGGCGGCGATAAGGACGTGAAGATCAAGGCGAGCTATGACGATATCGTCCTGCGGGATTCGTCGGGACAGAACGTCGTGCTTAAACCCGGGGACACGATCGTGGTCCCCTCTGAAACGATGGTGTTGGTGCCATGAAGACACAACAAATGCGCGTCGGACGAAGTCTGCAAGCGGTGGTAGTGGCGGTGGGGCTGTCGCTCCTGGCGGCATGCGCCGCTCCGCCCGTTGAAAATCTCGCGGATATCCGGAAGCCGGCCTCCGATTTCTTGATCGGTCCCGAGGACGTGCTGGATATCACGGTCTGGCGGAATGCCGACCTGTCCAAGCTGGTGACGGTCAGGCCGGACGGCATGATTTCCCTGCCGCTCATCGGCGACATTCGGGCCCAGGGATTTACCGCCGCCCAGCTGGCCGACAAAATCGCCGTGAAGCTCAAGGAGTTCAAGGAGAGCCCGACGGTGGCGGTCAGCGTCAAGGAAATCAACAGCTACAATATCTATGTGGTCGGGGAAGTCACCAAGCCCGGGAAGTATCCACTGAAGTCCCACACCACCGTGCTGCAGGCGATCTCGATCGCGGGAGGGTTCACCCCGTTCGCCTCAAAGAACAAGATGCAGGTGGTCCGCAATACGATCGGCAACGATGGGGCGGCCCACGAAGACCGTATTCCGGTCCGGTATGACGACCTGCTGACCGGCAAGGGCGAGCCGGGCAATTTTCTGCTGAGGTCGGGGGATACCGTTGTCATCCCTTAACGGCGGCGCCAAAATCCGCCAGTTCGCGACGGCGGTCGCGATGGCCGCTCTCATAGCGGCCGGCAACGAGGCGGGGGCGCAGACGCGCCTCTCGCCCTCGATTTCAGTCAGCGAGCGATACGACAGCAACGTGTTCTTCGGAGCCTTGGGGCCGGAGCAGATCCAAGAGGACTTCGTGACGACGATCAGCCCCCAGGTCATGGTGACGAACAAGAATTCCTACTTCGATGCGGTGGTCGGCGGAGGCTTGACCTCTGAGGTCTATGTGAACAACCCGGGATTGAACTACGTGGGGTTCAACGCCTCGTTGAGCGCCGTGTTTGATCGGGCGGTGCAGCAGGTCGTGAAGGGCGCCTCCCTGTCGATCACGGAAGCCTTTCGCTATACCCCGCAACTGCCGGCCTTCTTTGCGCCGACGGATTCCGGCAACGCCCTGCCGCCTGAGCTTGTTAGAGGCTTTCAGGCCGCGCGAGCGAATTCCTTTTCAATCACCCATGGAGCCACGGCGGGCTATCAGTTCGATGCCGCGACGACCTGGACGGCCACATACAGTCACTCGACGTTGCGGTTCGGGACGGTCTTTTCGCAGCCGGGGTCGGGCGGGAACTTTTTCACGACGACCTACCAAACCGTGCAGTCGGGATTGTCCCACAGGCTGACCGCCCGCGATACCATCGGCCTGACCTACATGTATTCGCTGACGGATTTCGGATCCGGCAACACGGGTGTGAGCAGCTTTGATTCCCACACGGTGAAGGCCACCTACAACCGAGTGCTGAACCCCTACTTCACGGTTTCGCTCGGGGGCGGAGCGGTGTTTCTTCCGCCGCTGGATCCGAACGATCCGACATCGAAGTCCACGGTCACGCATGCGATCGACGCATCGTTGGCCTATCGGTATCAATTTACTTCGGCGTCTCTGGGATATTCACGGTCGGTGATCCCGAGCGTCGGGGTCGGATCGGCCGCCTTGCTCAACGACAACATCACCGCCTCGCTCTCGCAGGGCTTCGGCCCCAAATGGACGGCCGCCCTGAACGGGAACTATGGCACCGCCACGTCGAATCCGGCCGGTGTCTACTCCTTCACCTCCTATTCGTACGGAGGTACGGTGAGCTATGCCTTCCGGCGAGATAAGGCGATGTCGATCGTCGGCTCCGGCACCTTTACGAGGCAAGAGTTTATTCAAGCGTTCAATAATGCGGGGTTCTCGTTCGATCGGAATCTCGCGATGTTAAACCTTACAGCTGCGTGGTACTAACCCATGGACACAACATCTTGGTCGTTGAGCGTAAAAGACTACTGGGACATCGCCGTTCGCCGGAAATGGCTGATGCTCACAGTGCTGGCCGCCTGTCTGGGCATCGCAGGGGCGCTGTGCCTCTATCTTCCCAAGGTGTACCGATCGAGCACCTTGATCTTGGTGGAGACCCAGAAAATCCCGGAGACCTATGTTCGGCCGGTCATCGGCGGGACCATCTTCGAACGCTTGACGATGATTCAACAGCAAGTCTTGAGCCGGACTCTCCTGTTGAAAGTCATCGATGAGTTCAATCTCTACCCGGACAAGGCCCAATTCGGAGATACCGAGTCGCTCATCGAGAGCATGCGCAAGAACATCAAGATCGAAACCAAGGGCGGCGGGCGGGTCGAAGCCTTCTCGATCTCTTATGCGCATCAAGATCCCATGATGGCTATGAAGGTCACGGCGCGACTGGCCTCGCAGTTTATCGAGGAAAACCTCAAAGTGCGGGAGCAGTTCGTGGAGGGCACAACCGAGTTTCTCCAGGAAGAACTGCGCCGGGCCAAGGCGTCGCTCGAGGATCAGGAACGCGCCATCAGTGACTTCAAGAAAAAGTACATGGGTGAATTGCCGGCGCAGGTGGACGCGAATCTCCACTCCTTGGATCGGCTCCAACGCGAGCTGACCACGGTGACGGAAGCCTTGGAGAATGCCAACGACCGACGGGCCGCGATCCACAAGGCCATCAACGCTTATGAGACGTTGGGGATGGCCGTCGTCGAAAACGCTCGAAAGACCCAATTTACTCCGGCAGAGGGAGAACGAAGCATTCGGAAGACCGAGGACTCGTCGATGTCTGCTCCGCCTCCACCGCCGCCCGGCTACGGCGGCTTGGATCCGCTGAGCGCCCGCTTGCGTGAGCTGGATCGAACTCTCATGTCGTTGCGTTCGGAATACAAGGAAACGTACCCGGACGTGATTCAGGTCAAGCAGGAGATCGAACAGATCAAGAAGCAACTCGCCCTGCGGCCGACCAGCGCCGGGGAGACGGCCAAGCCCACTGTCGGTCACCGCTCCACCGGGGGAGTCCCAGGGCCCGATCCGTATTATCACGAGCTGCTCCGCCAGCGAGACGAAGGGGAGATCGGCATCGCATCCCTGAAGGAGCGGCATGCCCGTTTGATCGCCCAGATCAAGGAATATCAGGATCGAGTGGAACGGGCGCCTCAGCGCGAACAGGAGATGACCATCCTGGTTCGCGACTATGAGAACACCCGCCGCAACTATGAGGCGTTGCTGGACAAGCAGTTGAACGCTCGTGTGTCTGAGAACTTGGAAAAGCGGCAGAAGGGCGAAACGTTCCGGATTCTCGATCCAGCCAATCTGCCGGAGAAGCCGGAGAAGCCGGACCTCATGATGATCATGCTGGCAGGATTGGCCATCGGTTGCGCGATGGGGTACGGAGCGGCCTTTTCGCTGGAGCAGTGGGCGCCGCCGTTCCGCCGGCCGGAGGAAATCGAGTCCATTTTGGGATTGCCGGTCTTGGCCACGATCCCAGTCTTGCAGTCGGCCTATCGGACCTCTCCGTTTAAAGCCCTTCCCCTGGGCGCACAGCTCCCGGATCTCTCGCGATCCCAGAGTGCCTCTCCCTTCAGCGGAGCGACCGGGGGATCGAAGAAGGCCACGCAGAAGGCGAAGCGGTTCTGGCAGTTCGGCGGGGGCGCAAAAGGTAAACCCGCTCAAGAGGAAACGGTGGCTCCGACGGTGGGATTCCCCATGGAGTACAACCTCGTGGCCCGCTGGCGTCCCTCTTCGGTTGTGGCAGAGCAATATCGCGTTGCGGCCACGCGGCTGGTGCTGCTTGGACGCGAGCGGCGCAATACCGTCATGGTCGTGACCAGCGCGGTCAAGGGCGAAGGCAAATCGACGACCTCGATCAACCTGGCCTATGTCCTGGCAAGAGACCTCGGCAAGTCCACCTTGATCATCGATTGCGACTTGAAACGGCCCGTCCTGCATACCTACGCCAGCGTCGGATCCGAGCCCGGTTTGGCGGAGGTGTTGCGAGGGGAAAATCACCTGGATGCCTGTCTGCACGGCATGGGCGAACTCCCGCTGTGGATCTTGCCGGCCGGCTCGACCGAAGACAAGCCGGTCGAACTGGGCAAGGTGCATTTGTTGACGGAGCTGTTGCCTCAGCTACGGAAGCGGTTTGAATTCATCATTCTCGATGCGCCGCCGATTCTCCCGCTGGCCGACATGAATGTCTTGGCCAGCATGGCGGACGTCATGACCCTCGTTGTCCGCGCCGAGGTGACACGTCGGGACGTCGTGCAAAAGGCCCTGGCGAGCCTCAAGCCGACCAATCAAGTCGGCGTGGTCGTGACCGGCCTGTGGACGAATCAGATGCCGTACTACATGCAAGAGTACTACTACGCGAGGGAACGAGCATCGCAACATGCCGCCTGATGCTCAGTTTGGTACGGCCTCGATCGGTACGCTGCCGCCGTTGGCCCAAGCCCGATCCTTGGGATGGTGGAAAGTCCGGGTGTTGCTCCTCGGGGCCGGCCCTCTGGCCAAGGAATTGAGCCGCGCTCTGATTCAAGACCATGCCGCCAGCTATGAGGTGGTGGGTTGCTTGGATCGGTCCGGAGAACGGTGTGGGGAATCGTTCGGCGGCACCCGCATCATCGGCACCTTCGGGCAGCTGTTCGAGGCGGTAGAGCGTCATCGTGTCGGGCTCCTCGTCGTGTGCCTGGAGGACCGGCGAGCCGCCTTGCCGGTCCAGACGCTGCTGGACTGCAAGGCCTTGGGGCTCTCCATTTGCGATGGGCATGACCTGCATGAGGATCTCTCCGGCCGGTTCGCCATCGATCTCCTGAAGCCCAGCACCCTGATCTTTTCGGACGGGTTCCGTCGACGCGTCTTCGCCATGAGCGTGAAGCGCGCCGTCGACCTGCTGGTGTCATTCGTGGGGCTGGCGGCGATGGCGCCGCTGATGGCGTTCGTGGGTATGCTGATCAAGCTCGATACGCCGGGCCCGGTGTTCTACCGGCAGACTCGGGTGGGGATGCGGGGGATGCCGTACCGAATTCTCAAGTTTCGGTCGATGCGTCAGGATGCGGAGAGTCACGGAGCCGCCTTGTGGGCCGCCGCAGACGACCCGAGAATTTCCCGCGTGGGGCGCTGGCTGAGAAAGTGGCGGATCGATGAGATTCCCCAACTCATCAACGTGCTCAAAGGGGAAATGAGCTTAGTCGGACCGCGCCCCGAGCGTCCGGTCTTCGTCCAAGACTTGCGGCAGACCATCCCCTATTACGATCTGCGCCATACGGTGCGTCCCGGCATCACGGGATGGGCGCAAGTGCGGTTTCGGTATGCCGCCTCCGCGCAAGATGCCCATGTCAAGCTGCAATACGATCTCTACTATGTCAAGAACCTGAGTTTTCTCCTGGATCTGCGGGTCCTGACCGAGACGATTCGGGTTGTGTTGCTGGGGGAGGGCGCCCGGTAATGGCACAGGAACTCGGTGTCGCCCCCCGCCATTGCTTCAGCGTCGATGTCGAGGAGCATTTTCAGGTGACGGCCTTCGAGTCCCCCATGCGTCGGCGTCACTGGGATCAGTTCGAGAGTCGCGTACGGTTGAATACCGACCGATTGCTGGATCTCTTCGGGCGCATCGGCATGAAAGCGACCTTCTTTGTGCTGGGATGGGTAGCTGAGCGTTCGCCTCGGGTCGTCCAGGCTATTGCCAAGGAAGGGCACGAGATCGCCTCACACGGGTTCGGGCACGAGTTGATTACATCCCAAACGACCAAACAATTCAGGCAGGACGTAAGAAAAACGAAAGAAATACTTGAAGATCTGATCGGCCAACCGGTTTTGGGATATCGGGCGCCCAGCTTCAGCATCACGGCGGAAACCGTCTGGGCACTGACCATCTTGGCTGAAGAGGGGTATCTGTACGACTCGAGCATGTTCCCATCCCAACATAGGCCGGATGGCGCCCCGTATTTTACAAGACGAGTTCACGAGGTGGAAACCAAGGGGGGCCCCCTCTGGGAGGTTCCGCTCTCTACGGCGACTGTTGGTGGGATCCATATTCCAATCGCAGGGGGGGGGTACCTCCGTCAGTTTCCGTTTTGGCTCTATGCGACGCTCCTCAAGCGCGCCGCCCGCTACGGTGAACCCCTGGTGATGTATCTCCACCCCTGGGAACTGGATCCGGAGCAGCCACGCATGGCCGGTTCGTGGGTTTCGCGACTGCGGCACTATCGGAATCTGGCGCAGACGGAAGATCGGCTGGTCCACATCCTCGCCCAGTATCGATTCGGCGCCATTCGGGACGTACTCTTTGGCGCGGACAGCGGGCGCCAGCTGGATATCCGGTACCGCCGGCCGTCTGAACCGTTGGTGGTCAAAGAGGTTGCTTAAGGTCTCTTAGATTAAGGCCGATAGAGGGGCAGCAATTGTGCTTGGATCGGCGACAGTTCTTAACTCTATGATTTTGCAAGAGTCTACAGTGCTGGGCAGCGCCTCCCCTCTCGTCGTCCCCAGAAGGTCCGACATAAGCGCGGGAGGGGAATCGTTCGAGGGAAGATGGTATGCGGTGCATGCCAAGCCTCACCAAGAGGAGACGGTCGAGTCTCAACTGAAGCAGATGGGGATGGAGGTCTTCTGTCCCAGATTGAAACAGAGCAAAATCGTCCGGCGGCAGCGAAAGACCGTGGTCACGCCACTGTTTCCGGGGTATCTCTTTTCTCGTTTCCGTCTGCGCGACCAGTACCGGGCCGTGATCTATGCCCGGGGCGTCCGACGCGTGGTCTGTTTCGGGACGACGCCGGCGCCGGTGGACGATCGACTCATCGAGGGGATCCGGGAGCGCCACGTCGAGGGCTGCGTCGTGATCACCCCCCATCGCTATGCCGCCGGGCAGCCCGTGAGGATCCAGGATGGCTCGCTCCGTGGGCTTGAGGCGGTGTTCGAGCGAGAATTGAGCGGGGCCCAACGAGCGGTCCTGTTGCTGAAAGCCCTCTCGTACCAGGCGCGCGTGATCGTCGATCTCGATCAGATCGCCGCGGCCTGACGTGGCGCCGACCGGTCTGTTGCGTCGATAGCAACGCGGTCTCGGTGTCGACAAGACGGTGCGGATTCGCCGAGTCATAGTGAATCCTCCTGCGAATCCCCCGTGACCGAAGCGCGGAACCGCTTGAGCCGGAGATGCACCGGGACGGCGGCAGCCTACCCAGCCCAACCCCAGACATAACAGAGGCTGCAGATTCCATCAACGCGTCGCACAGAGGCAAGACGCGACCGACTGTCAGAGTATCCGCCTCCCAACCATTCCAGCGAAGTGGGTCAGGACGCATGTCGCATCACCTAGAGATTGTCGATCTCACGACACGACCCGAATTGGCGAGGGCCTGGGATGATTATGTCCTAGGCAGTCCAGCGGGCACACCCTTTCACCTGCAGGCGTGGGGACGCGCGCTGTCCCGGTGCTATCCCTACCACGCATGCAGCTGTCTCGCGCTAGAGGGGGGACAGGTTCGGGGCGTGCTCCCGCTCTTTCACGTGAGGCTGCTGCCGTTCGGGCGGGCCTTGCTGTCGACCCCCTTGGCGGTATACGGCGGGGTCTGCGCGGACCGCGACGACGTCGGCCTGGCGCTGATGGATCATACGGGCGCCTTGGCGCGTCGCCGCTCGGTCAAGTATGTGGAGTATCGACATCGGGCGACCCTCGGCTCCTTGCCCGTCAAGGATCTCTATTACACATTCCGGAAAGAGATCTTCGCGGACCCGGAAAAAAACCTGGCGGCGATTCCCCGCAAGCAACGCCGCATGGTGCGGCAGGGCGAGAAACATGGCTTGCAATCGACCGTGGGAGGGACGGAGTTGCTCGATGCCTTCTACGGCGTCTATGCCCACAGCGTCCGCAATCTGGGAACGCCGGTTTTCCCCAAGGCCTGGTTCGCGGCCTTGCTGACTGAATACGGCTCGGCATGCAAGATCCTTGCGGTGACCCGAGAATCGGAGACCATCGCGGCCGTCATGAGCTTCTTTTTTCGGGACGAAGTCCTCCCGTACTACGGTGGCGCGCTGAAATCCTCGTTTCAATATGCCGCTAATGATTTTATGTATTGGAACCTAGTGTGTTATGCTGGCTCTCATGGATCGCGGGTGTTCGATTTCGGCCGCAGCAAGAAGGAGACCGGCCCGTTCGAATTTAAACGGCATTGGGGGTTCGAGCCAAGCCTTTTGCCCTACCAGTATGACCTGGTGACGGCCTCCTCGATTCCGGATTTCAGCCCGAAGAACAGCTCATTTAGCCTGCCGATCATGGTGTGGAAGCGGTTGCCGCTCCCGATTGCCACATGGCTGGGTCCCAAGGTCATTCGCTACTTTCCCTAATCGACTGCGCCCGGCGCATGCGCAGGGCGAGCCGCCTGCGGATGTAACGCGTCTCATGCGAGAGGATGCTTCATGATGTTGTCGACCAACCATACGCCGATCCACATATACGCGACTTGTCCCCAATCGAGCGACGTGCCGAGGGCCGACTACCTGCGGCGAGTCATCGACGTGGCGCAGTGGAGCGAAGCCTGCGGGTGCTATGGGATCCTCGTGTACACCGACAACAGCCTCGTGGACCCTTGGCTCGTGTCGCAGCTAATTTTGCAGGAAACGAAAGAACTGCGACCGCTCGTGGCCGTGCAGCCGGTCTATATGCACCCCTATGCCGTGGCAAAGATGCTGGCGACGTTCGGCCATCTCTACAACCGGCAACTCTACCTTAATATGGTGGCCGGCGGATTCAAGAACGACCTCTTGGCTTTGAGCGACACGACGCCGCACGGCAAGCGCTACACACGTCTGGTCGAATATACTCAAATCATTCGGGAGCTGCTGAAGGGGCCGGATCCAGTCACGTTTAAAGGCGAGTTCTACACGGTGGACAAGCTGAAGATGACTCCGCCCTTACCCAGCGGGCTGCAGCCGGGAATTTTCGTCTCGGGCTCTTCCGAGGAAGGATTGGCCGCGGCGCGGACGCTGGGAGCCACCGCGGTCAAGTATCCGCAGCCCGTACAAGCCTATGAGGGGAAAACCCTGGACGAGTCCGATGACTCCGGCGTGCGTGTCGGCATCATTGCGAGGCCCGACGCCGAGGAAGCCTGGGACATCGCCCACCGGCGGTTTCCCGAGGACCGAAAGGGCCAACTGACGCATCAATTGGCCATGAAGGTGTCCGACTCGGTCTGGCACAAGCAGCTTTCGGCGCTGGGGGAAACGGGCCCGGATCAGAACAATCCCTACTGGATGGTGCCCTTTCAGAACTACAAGACCTTTTGTCCCTATCTGGTCGGCAGCTACGAACGGGTCGGGTTGGAACTGGCCCGATACATCAAGGTGGGCTACAAAACCTTCATCCTCGACATCCCGGCGAGCGAAGAAGAACTCAAGCATATCAATCACGTCTTCACCGAAGCCACCAAGGTGAGATAGCGCAATGATGCCGCTGCTGCACGAATGGGTGTCCCGATGGGCTTCGCGGACGCCCGAGGCCCTGGCTGTCGTCATGCACGACGAGCGGTTGAATTACCGCCAGCTGGATCAGATGAGCAATCAACTGGCGGCGATGCTACGCGAACAGGGCTGCAAGCGCGGGGATCGCGTCTGTTTCGCCATTCCCAAGTCGCCCACGGCGATCGTCACCATCCTCGGCATCTTGAAAGCCGACTGCATCTACGTGCCGATCGACCCTACCAGCCCGGCGGCGCGGGTGAAGAAGATCCTGCAGGCCTGCGAGAATCGGTGGCTCTTGGCCGCAGGCCCTGTGGTGCCGCTGCTCGATGAGCTCTATCAGGAAGACTGGGTCCGGCACGCCGTTCGAATCGGCTGGCTCGGGCACGACCCGATCGCTCCGAAGCATATCGCTCCGGCCTTTTCGCTCGTCGATGTGCTCAAGGGGCCGGATCGCGCGGTGGCCGCCCAGAATGCGATCGACGATATCGCCTACATTCTCTTCACTTCGGGCTCGACCGGCACTCCCAAGGGCGTGCCGATCTCCCATGCCAATGTCGGCCATTTCGTCGAGTGGGCGATTCGCTATTTCGGGCTCACCAACCATGATCGCTGCTCCGGGCACCACCCGCTGCATTTCGACTTGTCCGTCTTCGACCTATTCGTTACCTTCGCCGCCGGCGCGCAACTGCTTCCGATCCCGCCAGAGCTCAATTTGTTGGCCCCCAAATTGGCGGACTTTATTCGCCGCGCGGAGCTGACGCAGCTCTTCTCCGTGCCCTCGTCCCTCAACCTGCTGGCCAAATTCGATGCGGTGCGGCAGGACGATTTTCCCACACTCAAGCGCTTGCTTTGGTGCGGGGAAGTCTTGCCGACGCCGACCTTGATCTATCTCATGAAGAAGTTGCCGTCCGTCGCCTTTACGAACTTGTACGGCCCGACGGAAGCCACGATCGCCAGCAGCTACTACACCGTGCCCGAGTGTCCGACCGATCCGCGATCCCCCATCCCGATCGGAACGGCGTGCGACGGCGAGGAATTGTTGGTGCTCAACGAACAGCTGGCGCCGGTTCCTGCCGGGGAGATCGGCGATCTCTATCTGCGCGGCGTCGGGCTCAGTCCCGGATACTGGCATGACTTGGAGAAAACCAAGGCGGCCTTTTTGCCCCATCCGCAGCCGACCGGACCGGCCGATCGCATCTATAAGACCGGAGACCTGGCCAAGGTCGGCCCCGACGGATTGGTCTACTTCCTCGGGCGGGCCGACACCCAGATCAAAAGCCGCGGCTATCGAATCGAGCTCGGCGAGATCGAAGCCGCCCTGAATGCGATGGCGGCTCTGCAAGAGGGCGCCGTCGTGGCCATTCAATCGGAGGGCTTTGAAGGCGCCGTGATCTGTTGCGCCTATGTGCCGGCAGAGGGCGTTTCCATCACGCCGGCGCAGCTGCGCAAAGACTTGAGCCGCTCGCTGCCGAGCTACATGCTCCCGTCTCGATGGTTGTCCTTTCCGAAGTTGCCCAAGAACGCCAATGGGAAGATCGACCGCCCCAAACTCCGCGAGGAGTTCAGCTCCCGCGCCGCTTAAAGCCAACGACGGGTCGATCCGAGGAATTCCGGGCATATGAACATTCTACTCGTCGGGGAAGAAGCCGCCGGCACGCAGACGCTCAAGACGCTGTTGACGACCTCGCACAAACTCGTCGCCGTGCTGGCGTCGGAAACGAAGGGCGGATTGGGGAGCGGTAATCTATGGACCATCGCGCAGCGCATGGGCTGCCCCACCTGGCCGGCGAAGCTCGTCAAAGACCCGGCCTTCGCCGATCGCATGAAGGACGAGGGAGTGGACCTCCTCCTCAACGTCCATTCGCTCTTCGTGATTAATAAGGCGGTCGTCGCGGCGCCGCGCCTGGGCGCCTTCAATATGCACCCGGGTCCGCTGCCGCGCTATGCGGGCCTCAACGCGCCCAGTTGGGCGCTCTCACGGGGCGAGACAACGCATGGGGTCACCATCCACTGGATGCTCGCCGGCATTGATACGGGGCCGATCGCCTATCAAGCGATCTTCGACGTGACGGAGGACGACACCGGCCTCACCGTCAGCACCAAGTGCGTCAAGGCCGGATTGCCGTTGCTCTATCAGCTGTTGAACACCGTCGCGGCGGATGTGAACGCAGTTCCCAAACTTCAACAAGACCTTTCGAAACGGGAATATTTCGGTCGGGACGTGCCGTACCAGGGATTCGTGCCGTGGGAGCGGACGGCTCGGGAGGTCCGGAATTTCATTCGCGCCTGTGATTATGCGCCCTTTCCATCGCCTTGGGGGGCGCCGAAAACCATGCTGGATGCGCTGGAGCTTGGCATCGCCAAAGCCTCGCTGACTGGCCGCATAACCGCCGTGCCTCCCGGGACGGTCGGCACGGTGACCGCGCAGGGTGCGGAGGTCGCCTGCGGGGACGAGTGGCTCTTGGTTACCTCGCTTAAAGTCCAAGAGAAATACAGCAGCCCGCAGGATCTCCTGCGCACGGGTATGCGCGTAACGACGGGACTCCCAACGCCGACACATTGAAGGTGTGACCATGGGTCCGGATCTCGACGTCATTTGCAAAACGGTGCTGGATCTCTTCACGCAGAAGCTCAATCTCGATGTCTCCTCCTACGACGCCGAGTTGCTCCAAACCGGCATTCTCGATTCGATGACCCTCGTGGAATTGTTTGTCCTGCTGGAGCAGGAATTCGGCGTCACGATATCCGTTGAAACCCTCGACATCGCGCATTTCCAAAGCGTCAACACCATCGCCCGTTTCGTGCAGTCCGCACGGCGATAGCCCTAGCCCGTCCTTTCTGTGGCCGGAGCCGGCCGCGCAAACCGCCGAGCCCATTGGCGTCCATGAGTACTCGAACCGACATGCCGTCTGCACGACTGGCCGCCGGGCCGGGCCGGGTGGAACCGATGACCCCGGCGCACCTCCCCGAAGTCCTGGCCCTCTACCAACGACTGTGGTTGAAGGATAAGGTCTGTTCGCCTCGCGCGATGGAAGAATACTTTTCCGGGATACTGTTCGACCACCCCTGGACGGACGCGTCGATCCAGTCCTTGGTCTACCGAGACGCCGGGGGACACGTCCTGGGCTGTATGGGCATGCTGCCCCGGCGTATGACGGTCGATGGCCGGGCGCTCCGTGTCGTCGTCAGCCACAATTTCATGGTCGATCCGGACCACCGGTCGCCGATGGTTGCCATCGAATTGATGAAAGCCTTGTTTGCCGGTTCCCAGGATGTGACGATTGCGGAAGGCAACGACCTTTCCCGCAAACTCTGGGAACGGCTCGGCGGCTCCACCGCGCTGATCCACAACTTCCGGTGGGTACGGCCGTTGCGGCCGGCCGAGTTCGTCCTGAATACCCTTCGGGGCGTCGGTCTCCCGCCGTTCCTCCAGCACGCGGTTCGGCCTTTCTGTCGCGTTGTCGATCACATGGTGCAGCGCGCGGGCTGGAAGCCCTTTCGTTATGACCAAGCCGGACGCTCGGAGGACGTTTCGGAGCAGACCCTCGCCGAGCTGGCCGCCCGGTGGGCGATGCCGCACTGGGTGTGGCCGCAATACGATCTCGTCTCGCTCACCTGGCTCTTCAATATGCTGCGGCGTAAGCGCGGCATCGGTACGCTCCGGGCGCGGCACGTCGCCGGCGCCGACGGCAAGACCGCGGGGGCCTTTGTCTATTTCGCCAAACCGGGAGGCACGAGCGAGGTGCTGCAGATGCTCGCTGCGCCTCAGTCTATCGATGCGGTGCTCGATCATCTGTTCATGGACGCCTGGTCCCAGGGATCCTGCGCCGTCTCGGGCCAACTTGAGCCCCGCTACATGCGCGACATGACCGCGCGGCACTGTTCGTTCAAACACAGCGGCTCCTGGATGCTCGTCCACTCGCGCGATGCCACGCTGATGAACCGGATCCAGCGAGGCCATGCCTACGTGAGCCGGCTGGATGGGGAATGGTGGATCGGGCTCCACGAAGGCACGCTCTAACAGGATGCTGAAAAAGTCCGCCAGCGGCGTTGGGGCACCCATTGCTCTTCTACATGCAATGGGTCTGACGCGAAGAGGCTCAACGTCCGCTTCACCCGTTGCATTCTATGGAGCAACGGGTCCCCGGTACGATTCGCCTCTTCGCTTGCTGCGGCCCGGGTACC
>CAYZTJ010000016.1:0-31511 GCA_964481215.1 uncultured Nitrospira sp.
GAAGATCGCGCCGTTGTTGTGGCGCGGGGTCGCCGTGACATCCACTTGCAAGGCGAGGCGGCGGTCCTTCTGGAGCATCTTGTGATGGATATCCTGGATGGACTTGAACCAGGCCATCTTCGGATCGTGAATGTGGTGGGCTTCATCGTTGAAGACGGCGAGTTCCGCGACCTCGCGGACGATTTCGCCCAGATCCGTCCGGCTGTCGGTGGTCTTGCCGGCGGGTTTCGGGCCGAAGGGGGCAAGGAAGTAGTCGCGCAAATCGTCGTCTTCCAGCGTGGGGTCGGCGGTTTCGCCGAGGAATACCCGGTGAATGTTCGTCAGGAACAGGTTCCCTGTGTCGCGGACGACGCGGACGTCGTCCTGGATATGCAGGGTGAGTTGAAAATCATCCCGCCAGTTACGGCCCTCATGCCCATTGCCCGGCAAGATCGGGTCGTTGAAAAAGATCTTGAGGCCGTCGAAGTCCGCCCTCAGTCGATCGAGCACGATGATGTTCGGCGCGATCACCAAGAAGTTCCGCGAGAGGGCGGAGTCCGCCTCGTACAACTTGTGGAAGAAGCTCCAGGCGATGAGGAGAGACAGGACTTTGGTCTTGCCCGCCCCGGTGGCCATCTTTAAGACATAGCGAGGCCAGTCTTCGTCGAACATGCCGGAGGAGACCGCTCCTGATGCGTCAAAACGAAGCAAGTCGAACTTGTCGCGGGCGCGACGGACCTCGAACAGCCAGATCACCGTCTCCACTGCTTCCCGTTGGGCGAAGTAGTAGCGGAAGGGAGATAGCGATCCGTCGGCGTGTTCCGTGAGATGCTCGGTCTCGAACCAGTGGCGGAGCAGAGCCTGTGAGGTGGCTGACACTTCGGCGTAGCCCGCTGTTCGCCATGCGAAGACCTCCTCCCGCACTTTGGCGACGAGCGGGGGGAGCAGTTTCTCGTATGCGGTCTCGCGGAGCGCCTCGTCCGCCGGAAACCAGCGTTGGTCCGGGAATAGGGGAGCGTAGGGGGAGACTGGAAAGTCAGGGTGAAGCGCCATAGGGCCAAAGCACGAATTCCCCTAAGTAGGGGTGTGTTCCTTCCTTGCCGCGCCATTGTAGGCGGTTCGGCAGGGGAGATCAAAAGGGGGACGGGGGAAACGATGAGCGAGGAGTGATGAACGATGAATGTTGAGTGGGGAAAGGGGGCGGGACGGGTGAGGGGAACGATGAACGGGGGAGGAGAGTTGCGTGGGAAAGGCGGGACGGGGGAGTGCATGGGAGGATGAACGCTAAAGGATGAACGATGAACGGGGAAGGGGCAGGTCGGGTGGAAGGCCATGCGGATAGGGGAATAGGGCGGCTGGGTTGGAGGTGAAGGATCCGGGGTGGATTGTGGGGGAAGTCAGGCGCGAGGTTTTGACAACCTATGCGGCATCGGAGTATCTAGGCATAGCACCATTGGCTCTCCGTCTAGCCTTTGACGCCTCAGACGCGCCCGTAGCTCAGGTGGATAGAGCAACAGCCTTCTAAGCTGTGGGTCGCTGGTTCGAGTCCAGCCGGGCGCACCATGTGCAGGCGAGAGGCAAGGGGCGAGGGGCAAGGGGGCTGAAGGAGCGAGTCAGAAGGATTTCCCCCGCTCGCCTCTAGCCTCGTGCCGCTAGCCATGGTTACGAGCGGTACCGCATGCGGGTGCCGTGCAGGAGGGAGAGGGTAATTTCCTCGGGCGAGAGTTCCGACGGGAAGTAGGCGCCGGAGATCTTGGCTCCGTTCAGACTGGCCCCCTCCAACCGGCTTTCTCGAAAATCCACCCCACGCAGATCCGCCTGCCGAAAGTACGACCCGCTGAAGTCGACGCCGCGCGCATCCATCCCCCGCAGTTCCAGATTCCGAAAGTCGGCATTCGTGAAGTCCAGCTTAGTCCCTGCCGGCTTTCGCGCGTTGAATTCTCCGATCTTGCCTTCCCGCAGGAGCTGGTAGAGGGGATCGTTTAATATCCGCAGCTTGGATCCCGGCGCCGTGACGAGCATAGAGTCCGCCTCTCTAGGTTGCCACTCACTGTATCGGCTGGCAGCGGGGGGCTCTTGAGCGAATCTCAGACGTTCGTTTTGATGCTGTGCCCTTCGGAGGTGAGCACGGTCTCGGCCGCCTTGGCGAGGTCCGCATCGGCGCTATGATCCTTTGAAAAGACGCGAAGTTGCACGATGCGGGCAGGCAGGTAGTCGAAGAATTCCTTCAGCGCCTCCTTCGAGACGGACTGGGTGGCCGGATCGTAGACGTAGATCTGGAACTCACCCATGTTGAGCAGATTCACGGGACGGGGGTCTTGATTGGCCAGGTCGACACGGAAGTCCCATTTCTTCAAATGGGGAGGCAACTCCCCTCGAATGCGTGTCGTGAGGGTCTCCCGGTCGATGTAGACGCGCCCCCGCTCCTCGCCGCGGGTGGGCAGCATGGCGTTGTAGGCCATCTTCCATTTCACGTCCCGGCCGAGGATTCGGTTCCACTCTGCGCCGAGGGCCCGCTTGCCCTTGCTCCGTGATTTCGGCCACTGCCGCACGGTTTCGATGAGCGACCAATCCGTGAGCGAGCGGTAGGCTTCCATGTCCTTGAGGGGGTTTTTCGGAAACACGTGCGCCATGGTGTCATGGAAGATTTCCCGGAGATGGATGTCGATGGCGCGCGTGGTCCGGTGGTAGTAGACGTTCTGGTAGAGATAGAGCCGGGTGTTGAGGAACATCTGCAGCGCGGGCAGCCCCGTGCGATGAATGGTCAGGCCCTTCGGCGTGATGAGCGTATAGTGAATGAGCCGCGTGAGATCGACCGGCCCGACCGCCACCCCGCACATGTAGGAGTCGCGCAGGACGTAGTCCAGATTGTCCGCCGTGTAGATCCCGCCGATGACGGGCTGCAGAAAGGCGAGCCATTTCGGATAGCGCGCGCTGTCTTTGGCCGGGTCTTTCAGAATGAGGAAGGCCATGTGATCGGGGTCGAGTTGCTCTCCCGGCGCAAAGGGGCCGTGGGGGCTGCGGCGGATCTTCTTGATGATGTCGCCCAGATGCTCGCGAATGATCACCTGGCCGATGCGTTCGTGGGTGAGTCCGAACTCTTCCAGGAAATTCTCATCGAAAAAGTGGCAGAAGGGGCCGTGGCCGATGTCGTGGACCAGGGCGGTGATGCGGAGCAGCTCCTCGATGTAGTTCTGCGACGGCAGATTGGGGACGACTTGCGCCAGCGACGGATAGAGGTGGCGCGCGAAGCGGCCGGCCACGTGCATGACGCCCAACGAGTGCTGGAAGCGGCTGTGTTCGGCGGACGGATAGACCCAGCGAGCGCTCTGCAGTTGATAGATATATCGGAGGCGCTGGACCCAGGCGGAGTCGATCAAGTCTTTTTCGGTCCGCTCGCCCGGATCCGGCGGAGTGAGCGGCACCGTGAACGTAACGTATTCATGGATCGGGTCGGCGATGAGCGCAGACCCATCGTAATGTTGATCCGGCGTGACGAGCGTGGTGCGCATCTGGGACGTGCGGGGGCCTTGCAAGACGCTGATCCGTGTTTGGGCGACGCGAAGTCGGTCCGCGTCATGATGCGCAACAGTTTAACGCACCGTGGGGGAGGGGGGCAATCCGCTCTCCGCGGTGGATTCGTGCGGTCTTCGCGCGCGATACCGCATGATGAGCCAGTAAGCGATCGGGTAACTCGCAAGGGCGGCCACGATGCTCAACACGAGGCCGCCGATGAGGAAGGGGACGATGTAGGGCAAGACTTGCTCGTAGATGGCTCGCGCGCTCAGATCGTGCCACTCCATCGTCGGCGCAGCCGAGACGCCTGTCAGCCAGCAGCCGAGCCAGAGCGAGGCGCCCAGCGACGGGACCAACGTCCAGGGATTGTTGACGAAGACGCCGGCGAACAGCGCCACGGCGTTCAATTGAAAGAGCCAGACGCAGAGGCCCGCCAGCGCGAGATGCGTGCCATAGATTGGGGAGAAGGTGATGAAGACGCCGAGGGCGAAGGCGAAGGCGGTCCGCCGCGGAGATTCCTTGAGGTGCAACAGTTGTTGGAGCATGGACTGGAGCTTGCTCATCGGCGGGCCTCTTTCGACCGGGACGTCGGAGGTCGTGCCGGCGAGCGAAAGTGGTCGTAGCTCAGGTTCGGCAATGGGAGAAGGCGTCCACGGGCATCCATCATCCTCAATCCAGAACGAAACGGCGTCGTCACGCCGATACGGGTGAGGCGCCGGCCCGGCTGAGCGGCGAGGCGCTCCAGTCGACGCGCCTTGGATGGGGGAACCGTGAACAACAGTTCGTAGTCTTCACCACCCTGCAAGGCGAGCCTTGCCGGATCGGTGCGCGTCGCCCTGGCGTAGGCCCGCAGCGCGGGGGAGAGCGGCAGACTGCCGAGGTCGATAGCGGCGCCCACGTGGCTCTGCGTACAGATGTGCCGGAGGTCGCCGGACAATCCGTCGGACAAGTCGATGGCCGCGCTTGCGAGATGGCGCCGGCTCAACAGTTGGCCCAAGCGGGCATGGGCGACGGGACGGCGATGCCGGGCGACTAAGAATCGTCGAGCCGAGGGGGCGAGTCGCGCCGCCGCCGGTCGCCCCTCGCGGGAGAGCAGGCGAAGCCCGGCCAGCGAATCGCCGAGCGTGCCGGTCACGTAAATCAAGTCGCCGACCCGCGCGCCGCTGCGGAGCAGCGCGGAACCGGACGGCACGCTGCCAGTGACCGTCAGACTTAGAAACAACCCCGTGGCCGACGCGGAGGTATCGCCGCCGATCAGGGCGACGCGAGAGGGCCGGCAGGCGGCCATCAGGCCTTTGTAAAGACGCAGGACGTCGGCCCGGCTCATGGCCGGTGGAATGGCGAGCGCGACGAGCAGATGTTCCGGCCATGCGCCCATAGCGGCCACGTCGCTCAGGTTGGCAATGGCGGCCTTGTAGCCGACATCTTCGAAGGAGGCGGTCTTGAGGTCGAAGTGAACGCCTTCGGCCAGGAGATCGGTGGTCAGGACGAGCTGGCGGCCCGCCGCCGGCGCGATGACCGCGGCATCGTCCCCGATCCCGCGCAGGACCCTGGGATGCGGGCGCGCGTAGCGTTGGGCGAGAGACTGGATGAGGCGGAACTCTCCGGTCACCGCTGAGGAGGTGGTAGCCATCCCTGCACGTCGGCCTCCCGCGAATGCGACTTAGACCGACGCCGTCGGCGCGATCGGCCGCGGCCTGGGCGTCCCTTTCGGCGGCATCACCGGAGGTGGAGCCGGATGCGGCGGGCGCATCGCCTTCTGCCCTTCATTCATCCCCCGCTTTCGGCCCTTGGTGCTGGTCGAAGAGGGGCGGGCCAGCGCCACGCGCAACACGTCATCCATGGTTTCGGCGAAGGCGAAGTGGACGCCGCGCTGGAGATGCTTGGGAATCTCTTGCAAATCCTTCTCGTTTCGCTTCGGCAGAATGATCGTCGTCATCTTGGCGCGCTTGGCGGCCAGGATCTTTTCCTTCAACCCGCCGATGGGCAGCACGCGACCGCGGAGCGTCACCTCGCCGGTCATGGCGACATTCCGTCGAACCGGCGTATCGGTCAGGATCGAGGTCAGGGCCGTCGCCATTGTGATGCCGGCTGAGGGACCGTCCTTCGGGATGGCGCCGGCCGGCACATGAATGTGCAAATCGAACTTGGAGAAGACATCTTCCTTGATGCCCAGTTTCTTCTGCTTGGCCCGGATGTAACTCAGTGCCGCTTGGGCCGATTCCTTCATCACGTCGCCCAAGTGTCCGGTCAGCGTCAGCCCGCCCTTTCCCTTCATGGCGGTGGCTTCGATATAGAGAATGTCGCCGCCCGTTTCGGTCCAGGCGAGGCCGGTCGCGACACCCAGCTCGTCCTTCGTTTGCTCGGTCTCCGGGAGGTATTTGGGGACCCCGAGGTACTTTGAGATGTTCACGGGGGTGATGGAATAGTTTCTGACTTTCCCTTCCGCGACCTTCTTGGCCACTTTCCGCATCATATTGGCGACTTCGCGTTCCAGATTGCGCACGCCGGCTTCCCTGGTGTAGTGCGAAATGGCCTGCCGCAGCGCCGGCTCGGAAATGGTGATGTGGCTCTCCGTGATTCCGTGTTCCTTGAGCTGGCGCGGGATCAGATATTTCTGCGCGATGCCGAGCTTCTCCTCCTCGGTGTAGCCGGGGATCTCGATGATCTCCATGCGGTCCCGCAGGGCGGAAATGATCGGATCGATCAGATTCGCGGTCGTGATGAACATGACCTCGGACAGATCGAAGGGCACGCCGAGATAGTGGTCGCTGAAGGCGTGATTCTGTTCGGGATCCAACACCTCCAAGAGCGCCGCGGAGGGGTCGCCCCGGAAGTCGGCCCCGACCTTGTCGATCTCATCCAGCATGAAGACGGGGTTGTGCGTGCCGGCTTGCTTGATGCCTTGGATGATCCGTCCGGGCAGGGCGCCGACGTAGGTGCGCCGGTGGCCGCGAATCTCGGCCTCATCGCGCACGCCGCCGAGGCTGACGCGGACGAATTCCCGGCCGAGGGCGCGGGCGATGGATTTCCCCAACGACGTCTTGCCGACGCCGGGCGGGCCTGCGAAGCAGAGGATCGGGCCCTTCATCTTCTCTTTCAGCTTGCGGACCGCCAGGTACTCGAGGATGCGCTCCTTCACTTTTTCGAGATCGAAGTGGTCCTCATTGAGGACCTTGGCCGCGGCCTTGATGTCCAGGTTATCCTTGGATTTCTTGCTCCAGGGCAGGTCGACCATCCATTCGAGATAAGTGCGGACGGTAGCGGACTCGGCCGTATCGGGGTGCATCTTTTCCAGCCGCTTGAGCTGCTTCTCACACTCCTTCAGCACCTTCTCCGGCATCTTGGCGTCTTTCACGCGCTTCCGGAAGTCCGCCAGCTCTTCAGAGCGCTCGTCCAGCTCGCCCAGTTCCTTTTGGATCGCCTTCAACTGCTCGCGGAGGAAATATTCGCGCTGCGTCTTGTCCATCTCGCCCTTGGCCTGGGCTTGAATCTTCTGCTGCATGGACAGGACTTCGACTTCCTTGGCGAGAATTTCGCTTACCCGCTTGAGGCGGACGATCGAATCCTCGATCTCCAGGACCTCTTGGGTGACCTCGACCTTGAGCCCCAGGTTCGAGGCGATCATGTCGGCCAGCCGGCCCGGATCTTCGAGGTTCTCGATCACGACCATCACGTCGGGCATGAGCACCTTGCCGAGGCTGACGATCCGCTCGAGCTGCTCTTTCACCGTCCGCATGACGGCTTCGCCTTCGAGGTTGGACTGCGGTTTCGCCTCCGTGATCTTCGCGATCTTGACCGAATAGTAGGGATCCGATTGGATGTACTCGACGGCTTTGGCTTTGGCGAGCCCATGGACGAGGATCTTGATGCGCTCGTCCGGCAGTTTCAGCATGCGCATGATGATGCCGACCGTGCCCACCGCATGGATCTCGTCGGGGGTTGGATTCTCGACGTCGAGCGCTTTCTGCGTGGCGAGAAACACCATCCGATTGCCCGCCAGCGCGGCCTCGATGGCCTTGATCGACATGTCCCGGCCGACGAAGAGCGGCAGGACCATGTAGGGAAACACCACGATATCCCGCACCGGCAGCAGCGGCAGTTGGTCCGGAATTTCGGCGTTTTGAATCTCTTTCTCGGTCGGTTCGGAGCTCATGATGTCCTTTTCGTGCGGCGGTTCGGCGAGTTAGTGCAGGTTCTTGAGATACAACGCGAAGTCCTCCCCGAGTGTCGGGTTCTTCAAGGCGAATTCAACGGTGGCCTTGAGAAACCCCAACTTGTCGCCGGCATCGTATCGCTTGCCTTCGATCTCCAGCGCGTACATCGGCGTGCGCTTCGCCAGTTCGCGCAGGGCATCGGTCAGTTGAATCTCCCCGTTTTTCCCCGGATTCGTGCGGCGCAGGATGGGGAAGATCTCGGGAGAGAGCACGTAGCGGCCGATCGCGGCCAACCGGGACGGCGCCTGTTCCGGCGCCGGCTTTTCGACCAGGTCCTTGATTTTGTGAACGCGTTTGCCGCCGCGTTCCGGGTCGATGATGCCGTAGTGCTTCACGTCGGACTTCGGCACTTCCTGGACGCCCAACACGCCGCCCTGGCCGTCTTGGAATCGCTCGATGAGTTGGGCCAGCGCGGGCACGCCGGAATCGATGATCTCGTCGCTCAGGATGACCGCGAAGGGCTCGTCGCCGACATAGTGCTGGGCGCAGAGCACCGCATGACCGAGTCCGAGCGCCTGGGGCTGGCGAATGTAGCAAAAGTTCGCCAATTCGGAGATGCGCCGCATGGTCTTGAGCAGCGAATCCTTCTTGTTTTCTTTGAGGTTTTCCTCCAGCTCTACGGACCGGTCGAAGTGGTCCTCGATCGCGCGCTTGCCGCGCCCCGTGATGACGAGAATGTCCTCGATGCCGGACGAGACCGCTTCTTCGACCGCGTACTGAATCAACGGTTTGTCGACCAATGGCAGCATTTCCTTCGGAGAGGCTTTGGTGGCCGGAAGGAAGCGGGTTCCCAGGCCGGCGGCGGGGATGATGGCTTTGCGAACTTTTGCCGATGGCATGTGCTTCGATACTAGTAATGGGTCCCCTCAAAGTCAAGGAGAACCACGTTCGCGCATCTGCGCAATTCTCCTATGGTGGGCCTCGAAATTCGCTTTACATTGCGGGGTCGGCTCCCTATAATTTTCCAGCTTTTTGGGCCGGTGGGCGCGAGTCTCGTCGCGGACGCTCCCGATCCGCCCTTCGGCATGGCGAAATTGTTCCAGGAGCGGCCGGACTGCCGTTGCGTGGAAGTAGGAGGTGGGGTTCTGGTTCGACGATCGATCGCGTCTCGGGACGGCGGTGACCACGCCATGCCGCCGGGTTGCCACAGGATGGCCGTATGAGGGGGGTCAGCCGGTTGCCCCTTCGGTCTCGCTCGTGTTGCGCGCTGCTCGCCGCTCTGCTCGTCATCTGCTGCGTCTGGTCGGCTCAAGCGCAAGAGGCCACCCAGAAGATCAAGTCGGTTCAAATCCGCGGCAATAAGAAGATCGAAGAGACGGCGATTCGGGGCCGGCTGACCGTGAAGGTCGACGACGCGTATACGTCGGAGACGGTGCGCGGTCAGGTGCGTATCATCTATGAGATGGGCTTCTTCGAAGACGTACAGATCGAAACCGAACCTGTTGCCGGGGGCATCGCGCTCATCTTCGTCGTGCGCGAGAAGCCGTTCATCACCGAATTGGTCTTCGACGGAAACGACAACCTGAGCGACGACAAGCTGAAGGAAAAGATCACGATCCGGAGCCAGACGTTTCTGGACCAGCAGCAGGCCAAGGAGAGCGCGGACAAGATCCTCCTCGCCTACCAGGAAGACGGGTACTACAATTCGCAGGTCACGCCGATCATCCAATCCTTGGACGAGGACCGGAAGCGGTTGACCTTCTACATCAAAGAAGGGGATCGGGCGCGGGTCAAGTCGGTGATCTTCGACGGCATCAACGCGGTCAGCAAGAAGGAGTTGCTGAAGGTGATGGCGACGCGGGAGTGGATCCTGTTGGTGTCGCGCTTCACCGACGCGGGATTGCTGAAGCGCGAGGAGTTGGCGAACGATGTCGAGCGCATCAAAGAAATCTATCTCAACAAGGGTTACCTGAATATTCAGGTCGGCCAGCCCGCCGTGGAGCTGACCGAGGACAAGAAATGGTTTACCGTCACGTTCCCGATCGTGGAAGGGGAACCGTTCAACGTCGGAGAAATCGGATTTCGCGGCAACACGGTCTTTGAAGAGGCGGAGCTCCGGGCCGGGAGCAAGATCGCCACGGGCGAACTGTTTCAGCGGGCCAAGATTCGCGACGAGATTACGCGCCTCACGGAACTCTACGGGGCGAAGGGGTATGCCTTCACGGACGTCAATCCATCGGTCAATCCCGACCCGCAAACCAAGACGGCGGCGATCACGTTTCACCTCAAGGAAGGGGACCTGATTCGGATTCGTGAGATCCGCATCAGCGGGAACGACAAGACGCGGGACAATGTGATTCGCCGCGAGCTGCGGGTCAATGAGCAGGAAGTCATCGACACCGTCTCGATGAAGCGGAGCTACCAGCGGCTGACGAACCTCAATTTTTTCGAGACGGTCGAAATTCTCCCCAAGCAGGTCGAGTCCGACAAGGTCGATCTCGACGTCAAGGTCAAGGAGAAGTCCACGGGGTCCTTCAGTATCGGCGGCGGATTCAGCACCCTGGATAAACTGACGGCGGTGGCCGATATCACGGAGGGCAACTTTCGCGGCAACGGGCAGATGGTCAGGCTGCGCGGACAATTCGGGCAGCGCCGGAATATCTTTGTCTTCTCCTTTCGCGAACCCTATTTCCAGGACTCATTGACCTCGCTCCAGTTCGACATGTTTAATACACAGACGAACTATCAGACCTATCGAGAAGACAAATCGGGCGGGACGGCGACCTTCGGCCGCTGGTTTTCCGAGTTCACGTCCGGCGCGTTCAGTTTGGTGTATGAATCTTTGAAGATCTCCGACGTGATCGCCGGGGCCAATAGCTTGATCCAACAGCAGATCGGCACGCAGTCGACCTCGGGATTCCGAACCTCGATGTCGCGCGACACCCGCGACTACTACATCGATCCACGGACCGGCAGCCGCAGCGCCATCAATCTCGATCTCGGCACCCGGATCCTCGGGGGGACGAACAACTTCTTCAAGATTCAATTGGATCATGCCCAGTACACGCCGCTTTTCATGGATACCCGCCATATGATCCGCGGCCGGTTCGGGTTGATCGACGGCTACGGCGGGCGTCCGGTGCCGGTGACCGAGCAGTTCTATGTCGGCGGCATCAACACCATGCGCGGGTTCGTCTTCGGCCGGGCGGGACCTGTGACGCCGGAAGGGACGCTGCTTGGCGCGGCCCGACAGATCGTCATCAACAACGATTTCATCTTTCCCATTTCGGCCGAAGCGAAGCTAAACGGTGTCCTATTCTTCGACTACGGGCAGGGATTCGATCTGGCCAATCGAATCAACGTATTGGAATTGCGCAAAGCCGCCGGATTCGAGGCGCGATGGATCTCACCCTTTGGTCCCCTGCGGGTGGCCTACGGATTGAACCTCGATCCTCGCCCCTTGGAGCGCAAGGGCGTGTTTGAATTTTCAGTCGGGTCCCTCTTCTAAGCGATCCGGCGGCGATGGAGACAGCGATGGCAACGGAGTGTCGTACTAGACCAAGAGGTGTGTGGATGAATCGAGTCATTTGGATGATGATCGGAATGGTGGTCGTCGGCGTGCCGGTTCTCTTCCTGTCTTGTGCAGGCACGCCTCAGGCGCAGCAGCCGGCTGCAGCCGGCGTCGCACCGGCAGGTGGGGGGCGGTTCGGCGTCGTGGACCCTCAAAAGCTGCTGAATGACACTGAGCCGGGCAAAAAAGCCCGGGAGTCGTTGAATAGCTTTATGAAGAACCGACAGGCGGTGGTGGAGCTGGATGAAAAGGAACTCAAGCGGATGGAGGACGACCTCATCAAGCAGGGGAGCGTCTTGAGCGCCGCGGCTAAGAAAGAGCGGGAAGAAGCCTTCCGCCGCCGCATGATGGAATATCAACAGAAGATCAACGAGATGAACCGTGAAGTGCAGGAACGTCAGAAGGAAGTCTTCGAGGGATTCCGAGACAAGGTCGAGCGGGTGACCGCCAAGGTGGCCCAGCAGATGGGGTTGCAGATGGTGTTCGAAAAGGGCCGTGGCGGCGCGGTGGTTTACAGCGACGCGGCGCTGGATGTCACGAGCCGGGTGATGGATGAGCTTAATCGCATGGGGGGCGACGTCGCGCCCCCGAAGAAATAATCGGTGAACCGTGGGGGGATCGACCATGAGCAGGGGAACATGTCTTGCGATCGCGGCGTTAATGGGGAGCCTGTTATTGGCGCAGGCGGATGGGGTATGGGCGGAGCGGCTGAAGGTGGGCGTGATCAGCCAGCAGGCCGTGATGGAGAAATCCAAGGCCGGCAAGCGGGCCATGGAGACCATGAAGGAATTCGCCGCGAGCCGCCAGCGGATCATCTCCGCCGATGATGAAGAGCTCAAAAATCTGGAAAAAGACCTGAAATCGCAGGAGGGCGGATTGAGCGAAGCCGCGCGACGGGAAAAGGCCGAGCAATTTCGCGCGAAATTCGAGAATTATCAGAAGCGCTTGGGAGACTTCAACAAGGAAGTCCAGGCCAAGCAGAAGGAAATGTTCGACGAGTATTCCAAGAAGATCGACGCCGCCGCGTCGGCGGTGGGGGAGCGGCTCGGCTACACGGCGGTGCTCGATACCGGTACCCCGACGCAGTTACGCGTCGTGATCTATGCCAGCCCGGCCGTGGATCTGACCGATGAGGTCATCACGGAGTTCGACAAGCGATACAAGTGAGAGGCGTTGCGGGACGAAGGGGATGACATGAATCCGATCGAGGTGGAAGAAATCAGGTCGTTGCTCCCCCACCGATATCCCTTCTTGCTGGTGGACCGCATCATCGAGTTGGAGCCCGAGCGCCGCATCGTCGGCTTGAAGAACGTCACCATCAATGAGCCCTTCTTTCAGGGGCATTTCCCCGGCCGCGCGATCATGCCGGGCGTGCTCATCATCGAGGCGATGGCCCAGGTGGGGGGAGTGTTGGCGATCAAGTCGCTGGCGCCCGGGGTGAAAGCGGTGGTCTATCTGGCCGGGGTCAACGAGGCCAAGTTCCGGCGTCCGGTCGTGCCCGGGGATCAACTCCGTTTCGAGGTCGAGACGCTCAAGCGGCGCGATACCTTCTGGAAAATGCACGGCAGAGCCTTCGTCGGCTCCGAACTGGCCAGCGAGGCGGAAGTGACCGCGATGGTCGTCGAAGAAAAGGACGTGAAGCGTTGAACGTGATCCGTGCTGCGCGCTCGAGGAGAAGAAGCTGGATGCGCCATCCTTGTTTGCGCCGCACGCCCGACGCCTCACGTCTCACGCGTAATTGGAGGTCGTAGTGTCGATCCATCCCACGGCGATCGTACATCCCAAGGCGGAGTTGGCGGAGGGTGTCGACGTCGGTCCCTACTCCGTCATCGGGGAGCACGTCAAGATCGGACGGGGCACCAAACTGATGGCCCATGTCTCGGTCGACGGATGGACCGAGATCGGCGCCGACTGCCAGGTCTTTCCCTTTGCCTCGATCGGGATGCCCCCGCAGCACCTCCAATATAAGGGCGAGCCGACGCGGGTCGTCATCGGCGATCACAATATCCTCCGCGAGTACGTGACCGTCAATTGCGGAACGGTGCAAGGCGGCGGTCAGACGTCACTCGGCCACCATAACTTCTTGATGGCCTATGTGCATGTCGCCCACGATTGCCGGGTCGGCAACCACGTCGTGATGGCGAACTCGGCCACGCTGGCCGGGCATATCTCGATCGGAGACCATTCCATCATCGGGGGACTCGTGGGCATCCACCAATTCGTGCGGGTCGGCGCCTACGTCATGATCGGCGGCTGTTCCGCAGTCGGCAAGGATGTGCCTCCGTTCATGCGCGCCGCCGGAGGCTACCGCGCGGAACTCTACGGGGTGAATGCCATCGGGCTGCGGCGCCAGGGATTCTCGAACGAGCGCATCTCGACGCTCAAACGCGCCTACGAACTCCTCTTCCGGTCGGGGCTGCGGATGGCGGAAGCCATGAAGCAGGCTCGGGAGGATTTCAAGGATCAACCCGACGTGCTGGAGGTCCTCAGCTTTCTGGATGGCTCGAAGCGGGGCGTATGCCGGTCCGTCGGCCGAGACCAGGAAGACGAGGAGTGACTCATGCCGGCCTCCCGGGCAGGAACTCCGCCGCCTCCTGAGCCCGGCGAACGCATCGGCCTCATCGCCGGCGACGGCCGTTTCCCCATCATCTTTTCCGACAATGCCCGACGCCTGGGCTATACCGTCTCGGCGGTGGCCCATCAGGGCATTACGCTGCCTGAACTGGAACAGCACGTCGATCGGATCCATTGGGTCCGCATCGGCCAGTTCAACAAAGTCCTCAAGGCGTTGAAGGGGGACGGCGTCCGGCATGCCGTGCTCCTCGGCGGAATCAAGAAGGCCAACATCTTCGACATTCGCCCGGACTTTCGGGCGGTGTCCTTCGGGCTGCGCATGAAGGAATGGAAAGACGACGTTTTGTTGCGGGGCGTCGCGGCGGAGCTCGAGGGGGAAGGCATCACGATTCGTGAATCGACCTTCGGACTGGCCGACGTGCTGGTGCCGTGCGACGTGCTCACCCGGCGGAGGCCCAGTTCCAGCGAATGGGAAGACATCCGTGAAGGGTGGGCCGTCGCCAAAGAGATCGGCCGTCTCGATATCGGCCAATGCGTCGTCATGAAGGACGGGGTCGTCGTGGCCGTCGAAGCCGTCGAAGGCACGGACGATGCGATCCGGCGCGGCGGACAGTTGGCCGGCAACGGCGCCGTCGTCGTCAAACGATGCAAGCCGCAACAGGACTTGCGGTTCGACCTCCCGGCCATCGGGCCGGGGACGATCGCGACCATGCGCTCCGTGCATGCCTTGACTCTGGCCGTGGAAGCGGGCCGGAGCGTGATCCTCGACCGTGACGATTTGATCCGCGCGGCGGATGAGGCCGGGATCGCCGTGGTCGGCGTGACGGACGAGGCCATGGCGGCGGCCGCTCAGCCAAGAGCCTAACCGGTCGGGAATTCCGTAGGTCACCTATGGCGCAGCTTCGTGTGGGAGTCATCGGGGTCGGACATCTGGGGCAGCACCATGCGCGCCTCTACGCGGCCCTCCCCCAGGCGACCCTGGTGGGGGTCGTGGATGCCAGGCCGGAGCAGGCCAGGTTGGTGGCCGATCGCCATGGAACGGCGGTCTTCGCCGATGTCGATGCGCTCTTGAAGGAAGTCCAGGCAGTGAGCGTGGCCGTGCCCACCCTGGACCACTATGCGGTGACGAAGGCCTGTCTGGCGGCCGGGGTCCATGTCCTCGTCGAGAAACCCATCGCAGTCGATCTTCAACAGGCGCAAGAATTGGCGCAGCGCGCGCGCGCCTCTCGCCTCGTCCTGCAAGTCGGACATGTGGAACGATTCAATCCCGGAGTCACGGCCCTCCGCGCCCGGGTATCGCGTCCGGCCTTCATCGAGTGTCAGCGATTGAGCCGGTTCGGTCCGCGCGGCACGGATGTCGACGTGGTCCTCGATTTGATGATCCATGATATAGACATCCTCCTGTCCTTCCGGCCTGGCCCTGTCGAAGACGTTCAGGCGGTTGGCGCCTCCGTGTTGACGCCGTTGACCGACATGGCCCAGGCGCGGATTCAATTCGCCGGTGGCTGCGTGGCGACCCTCACGGCGAGCCGCGTCTCGGAGGCGCCGACGCGAACCATCCGCATCGTGCAGCGCGGGGCCGCCGTCACCTTGGACTATCACACCCGGGAGGGTATGGTGCTGAAGCCGGGCAAGGCCGCGACGGGCGAGCCGGCGGTCCTCAGCGAACCGTTTCAGGGAGGAGAAGGTGAGCCGTTGAAGCTCGAACTCGAAGCCTTTCTCCATTCCATTCTGACCGGTGCGCCGCCTGTCGTCTCGGGAGAGGACGGGGCCGCCGCGGTCGATCTCGCCAATCGCATTCAGGCCACCATTCGCTCCTATCTCCAACGGCAAGGATGAGGAGACATCCGAGACTCATCCGGCTGGTTCCGACGCGATATCTGCTGCGAGTCTGCGCGTTCGGCCATGTCGAGTCTCTTTGCTAGCCATGCCGCGCATCTTCATCGCGACGGGAGAAGCGTCCGGAGACCTGCACGGCGCCCATCTCGCCAAGGCCCTGCGTGATCGGAATCCGCAGGTCGAACTGTATGGCGTGGGAGGCGAGCAGATGGCCGCGGTGCCGGTGACTCTGCTCGACGGCATCGAGCGCGTCGATGTCATCGGAATCCCCGGGCCCCAGGCGATTCGGCAGGCGCTCCGGAATATCCGCCGCATCGGGCAGTACCTTGCGCAAGAGCGATTCGACGTCGTGGTGCTCGTCGATCACCCAGGTACGAATCTTCGACTTGCTCGGCTGGCCAAGCGCGCGGGCCACCGGGTCGTCTATTACATACCCCCGCAGCTCTGGGCCTGGCGGTCCGGTCGGATCAAACAGATCCAACGCGATGTGGACCATGTGGCCGTGATCTTGCCGTTCGAAGCGGATCTGTATCGCCGAGCGGGCGTGCGGTGCACCTTCGTCGGCCATCCTCTGCTGGATACCGTCCCGAGTGGGTTCGATCAAGCGGGCATCAGGGAACGATTCGGCCTGACATCGGCCGGTCCGGTCATCGGGCTGCTGCCGGGCAGCCGGGAGCAAGAGGTGAGGTACATCCTGCCGCTCCTCCTGGAGACGGCGAAGGCGCTGGCCGCTGAATTTCCGAAGCTAGGCATCGTCTTGGCTCAGGCTGTGACGGTACCGAACGAGTGGCTCACGGTACCGATTCGCGCCTCGGGGCTTTCGGTCGCAGTCATCCGGGACCAAGCCAATGAGGTCATGGCGGCCTCGGACCTCCTGCTCATCGCCTCAGGGACCGCCACCTTGCAGGCGGCCATCGTCGGCGCCCCCATGGTCATCGTCTATCGCACCTCGTGGGTCGGATTTCTACTCGCCAAGCTGCTGGTTCGGGTACAATGGGCGGGATTGACGAACCTGGTGGCGGGGCGAGAGATCGTGCCGGAATTCCTCCAGCACCGGGCGACCAGGACTCGCGTCGCGAGGGAAGCCGCCAGGTTGTTGCGCGATCGGACCGCGCAGACCAGGATGCGCGAAGAGTTGGCCGCCGTGCGGCAGGCGCTCGGCGAGCCGGGCGCCTCGCGCCGAGCGGCGGAGGTGGTCTTGTCGGAGTGCCGGGCATGACGGTCTTTGTGCGGGTGCTGGGCTATCTCCTGCGCTATCGCGTACGCTTGATCGCGGCGTTGGTCTGTTCGGCTTTGGTGGCGGGCATGACCGGCGCCTATGCCTGGCTGGTGCGTCCCGTCCTGGACGGCATCTTCATCGCCAAAGACCAGACGCTCTTGATCATCCTGCCGCTGACGATCCTCGCGGTGTCCGTCCTCAAGGCGCTGTTCAACTATGGCCAGGCCTATCTGATCAACTATGTAGGGAATCAGGTGGTGACGGAGATCCGCGAAGAATTGTTCCTTCAGCTCATGCGGATGCCGGTCAGTTACCACGATAACAATACTTCCGGCAGACTGATGTCGCGCGTCTTCAACGACGTGAGCATGATGGCCAATGCCGGCGCGGGCGTCTTGCGGGAAATCTTCCAGCAGGCCCTCACCTGCCTGGCGTTGGTGGGCGTGATCTTCTATCAGAATTGGAAGCTGGCCACGGTGTCGGTCATCGTCGCGCCCCTGTCGATCTACACCATCGTGCGACGAGGGAAGCGGCTGCGGACGCTCGCCACCCGAGGGCAGGAAACAGTCGGAGACATGTCGTCGGCAGTGCAGGAGTCGCTGGCGGGCATTCGAGTCGTGAAGGCCTTCGGGCAGGAGGAGCGGGAGGCCGAGCGATTCCGGCACATCAACCGCTCGTTCTTCGGGTTGAGCATGAAGGCCATCCAGGTGTCCTCTATTTCCGCCTCCCAGCTGGAGCTGACGGGCGTGCTGGGCGTGGCCGGCATCATCTGGTACGGCGGCTATCTCGTCATTACCGGGGCCATGACCGCCGGTGCCTTCTTTTCCTTCATGACCGCGATGTTTCTCGCCTATGCCCCCCTGCGCCGCCTGGGGACGACCAACAATTCGGTGCAACAGGCCTTGGCCGCCGCCGATCGCGTCTTCGCGGTGCTGGATCTTCCACATGAAATGGTGCAGGACCGTGGGCGGACTGAGCTCCCGGTGATTCACCGGAGCCTGGAGTTTAGGCACGTCACCTTTCGATATGAAGGCCAGGAGCGCCCGGCCCTGTCGAACGTCAACCTGGTGGTCGGGGCGGGGGAAGTGGTGGCCTTTGTCGGGAGCAGCGGCAGCGGCAAGACGACCTTGGTCAGCCTGGTGCCCCGATTCTACGACCCGACCGAGGGGGCCCTGTTGCTCGACGGGCGGGATCTGCGCGAGGGGAGCCTGCGCTCGCTCCGCGCGCAAATCGGGATCGTGTCCCAGGACACCGTGTTGTTCGACGAGTCCGTCAAGAAGAACATCGCCTATGGGCGCCCCGAGGCGACCGATGCCGAGATCGAAGCGGCCGCCCGAGCCGCCTACGCGCACGAGTTTATCCAGCGCTTGCCGAGCGGCTATGACACCATGATCGGCGAGGACGGCGTCAAACTGTCCGGCGGGGAGCGGCAGCGTCTGGCGATCGCGCGCGCCATTTTGCGCGATCCGCCCATTGTGATCCTCGATGAGGCGACATCGGCCCTGGATTCCGAATCCGAGCGTATTGTGCAGATGGCGATTGCCAACATCATGAAGAATCGAACGACGCTGGTCATCGCCCATCGCCTCTCGACCGTGCAGAGCGCCGATCGCATCGTCGTGATGGAGCACGGCCGCATCGTCGAGGTGGGGTCGCATGCGGACCTGCTGGCGCAGGAAGGCGTCTATCAGCGTCTGCACTCGATTCAGTTCCAGGATGTCGGCCGGTGAGCGGGGAATCGAGCGGCCTGAGGGTGGGGGAAGGACCCTTGCGAGCATCGAGAAGGGAAGCCTGTGATGGCCGCCATGACTGAACAGCTCAAGTTGAAGGCGGTGCCGCCTCTGGGGGCCTGGCTGCTCCGGACCATCGGGCGCACGTTGCGGCTGGATTTTCACGCGGGAGGCGCCGCCTTTGAAGCGGCCCGGGGCTCGCATCCCGTCATCATCGCGTTCTGGCATGACCAGCAGTTGTTGATGCCGCTATTCTATCGAGGCAAGGGGGCGTCGGCTCTGATCAGTCGCCACCGGGACGGAGAGCTGATCGCTCGGATCGCCGCCCGATTCGGCTTCGATGCGGTGCGGGGCTCGACCACACGCGGCGGGGCTACCGCGCTGCGCCGGCTGATCGAACTCGGCCGGAATGGGCAGGATCTCATCGTGACGCCGGACGGGCCGAAGGGGCCCCGGCACGTGGCCAAGCAAGGCGCGGTGCTGCTCGCGAAGGCGACGCAGCTCCCGATCGTGCCCGTAGCCCTGGCCTACTCAAAAAAAAAGTCTTCGCGAGCTGGGATGGCTTTCAATTGCCGTTCCCGTTTAGCCGGGGGGTCTTCATGCGCGGAGAGCCGATTGCGGTCTCCGCGGACGCAGCGGCCGATGAGCTGGCGGAAAAATGCGGTGACCTGCAACGCGCGCTCAATCGACTGACGGCCATGGCGGAAGCGCAGGTCAGGCGGTAGGGCTGGGCGCTCACACAGTCGGCGCGCGCCGAACTCCGACGCCAGCCGTCGCACCGTCGCCGCCTGTCCGCGAGTCTCCGGCATCCTATTCTCCATGTGGTATCTCCTCTACAACTTCCTCCTGTTGCTAGCCCTGCCGATCATTCTCCTCGTGTTGCTCGCAAAGAAACGGTGTCGACGGGGGTTGCTCGCACGGCTGGGGTTAGCCGGTTTCTCTGGTTTGTCCGGTTCATCTGGTTCTCAACCGGAACAACCAGACACACGAGACAAACCAGTCATCTGGGTCCATGCCGTCTCGCTGGGGGAAGTGGTGGCGGTCGTGCCCTTGGTGCAGGCGTTGCGGCGGCGATTTCCCCATGATCGGCTGGTCGTCTCGACGGTGACGGAAACAGGCCGCGAGGCGGTTGAGCAGCGCTTGAAGGGCGTGGCGGACCATTGCTATGCGCCGCTCGATTTTCCTTGGGTGGTCGCCCGGGTCGTTCGTCTGCTCAATCCCCGACTGTTTGTCTTCGTGGAAACGGAACTCTGGCCCAATCTTCTCCGCACGTTGCACGTCCGCGGGGTGCCCGCTGTGATGGTCAACGGCAGACTCTCCTCTCGGTCGTTCGAGGGGTATCGGCGGTTTCGCCCCTTTATGGCGTTGGCCCTTTCCCATGTTCGGCTCTTGCTCATGCAGTCCGAGCGCGATGCCGAGCGGATGGTGGCCTTGGGCGCCGACCCGGCGCGCGTGGTGCGGGTGGGGAATCTGAAGTTCGACCAGACGGCCGAGGCTGGTCCCGCCGCACAGGGGGTCACGCGCGCTCTGCTCGGCATTCCGGACCGGGCACCGGTGGTGGTCGCCGGGAGCACGCACCCGGTCGAAGAGGAGGCCCTCTTGACGGGATTTGCGCAGGTGCGCCGGCAACGCTCCGACTCCGTGCTGATCCTCGCGCCGCGACACATTGAACGGGCCTTGGAGGTGGAGACGGTTGCGCGCGCTCGTGGCTTTGCGGTCCGGCGGCGGAGCCAACTCAATGGCGCGAGCGGGGGAGCGGAGGGCGGCGGGCAGGTGGTCATTCTCGACACGCGTGGAGAGTTGGCGCAGACCTATGGTCTTGCCACCGTAGCCTACGTCGGTGGCACATTGGCGCCGGTGGGTGGGCACAACCTCCTCGAACCGGCCCTGTGGGGCAAGCCGGTCCTATTCGGTCCCCATACGGACCATTGTGAAGAGTCGGCCTCGTTACTGGTGGAGGCCGGCGCGGGCGTCCGCGTGGGAAGCGGGGAAGAGTTTGGGCGGACGGTTGAAGCGTTGCTTCAAGACCATGATTCGCGTGAACGGATGGGGCGGGCCGCTCGCCGGGTCATGGAGGAGAATCGCGGCGCGTTGCAGCGAACCCTCGACAGGATCCAAGGGCTTCTGGAACCGCCTCAGGCGGCGCGCTCCACTGTCGTGCCTTCATGAGCCCAGTCGAGTCTCTGTGACCGCGGGGTGACGAACGGCTTGGGAAAGACATCGCTCATGTGGCCGAGGCCCCTCGAACACTGTCTGATTCCGCTCTCCTGGATCTACGAGGCGGTCGTGCGATTGCGAGCCGCGCTGTACCGGATCGGGATGTTGCCGACGCGTACGCTCCCCTGCCCCGTCATCAGCGTCGGCAATCTCACCGTGGGGGGGACGGGGAAAACACCGGTCACCATCTTTCTCGTCACCCGATTGATCGCACAGGGTTGCCGAGTCGGGGTCTTGAGCCGGGGCTACCGCCGAGCCGGCGCGGACAAGATGGCCCTCGTGTCCGATGGAAAGCAGCTGTTGTTAGACCCTCCCCAGGGGGGTGATGAGCCCGTGCTGATTGCCAGGCGTTGTCCTCGAGCCGTTGTGGCGGTGGGGGCGGATCGATGTCGACTAGGCCGGTGGGTATTACAGCAGTTCCCGCTCGATGTCTTGGTTCTGGACGACGGCTATCAACATCTCGGTCTCGGGCGAGCGGTCGATTTGCTGTTGCTGGATGCCGACGCTCCCGAGAGTCTGCGCCGCATGCTGCCGGCCGGGTCTTTGCGGGAGCCGCTCGCGGCCGCTGCCCGCGCGTCGGCCTTCCTGATCACCCGCAGCGAGGACCGTCGATCCGGGGACACGACGCTCGAACGGCTCCAGCAGGCCGGGGTGTCCCCGCGACCGACCGTTCGGCTTCGATTTTCTCCGGAGGCGGTGACCGATCTTCAAGGCAATCCGTCAGGACCCCTCGCCGACCTGGCCGGCCGCCGGGCGATCATGGTCTGCGGCATCGCCGGTCCGGCCTCCTTTCAGCGCGACCTGGCACGTCTCGGCGTGCAGGTGGTCGGGAGCTGTGTCTGGCCCGACCACCATGCCTACTCGTCCGGGGATCTCGATCGGATCAAGGCCGCCGTCGCCGGGAGTCGAGCCGAGGTGATCCTCATGACGGAGAAGGACGCAGTCAAGGTGGCCTTGGTGGCGACAGAGCCCGACTTCAGGGCGACGTGTCGTGTCCTGCGAATGGGCGTCGAGATCCTCGAAGGGCAGCATGAACTGGACCGGCTTCTGGCATCCTGCCGGGCGGGTGCTGAACAACGCGATCCCGCTTCGCCGATTCGGGTCCCTTCGCTATACTGAGCCATGAGGGGGTCGTGAAGCGAGAGCAAGTCCGGCGAATTCTGGTGCGGGTGCCCAACTGGATCGGGGACGCCGTGATGTGCGAGCCGGCCTTGTCCGCCTTGCACGGGATCTTTCCCGACGCGCCGATCACGGTGCTGGCCAAGCCGGCGATCGCGGAGTTGCTCGATGGGCATCCGGCGGTCCATGCCACGGTGGTCTATGACGCCCAGGGGCGCCACGCCGGCCTCTCGGGAAAATGGCATTTGGCGCGCCGGCTCAGGCGGGATCGATTCGACCTGGCCGTCTTGTTTCAGAATGCGTTCGAGGCGGCCTTGATGACGTGGCTGGCGGGGATCGGACGGCGATGGGGCTATGCGACCGACGGCCGGTCGGTGCTGCTCACGCACCCGATTCGCGTGCCGGATCGAGCCGAGTCGGTGCATCAGGTTCGGTATTACATGGAAATGTTGCGGCGGCTGGGGGTCTCGGATCCGCCTGCGTCTCCGCGATTGTATCTCAAGGCGTTCGAGGAGCAACAAGTGGCGGATCGTCTGTCCGCGGCCGGGGTCGACAGCCGCGAATTCATCTTGGGGTTGAATCCCGGGTCCGTCTACGGCGGCGCCAAGCGGTGGCTCCCCGATCGCTTTGCCGAAGCGGCGGATCGTCTGATGGAGGACGTCGGGCGTGAGCGCGGATGGGTCGTCATCGTCGGGGGCAAGGGGGAGGAGGCATTGGGGCGGGAGATCGCCGCGCGCATGAAATCGCGCACCCTGGTCTGGTCCGGCCAGACCAGTATCCGCGAACTGATGGCGCTGTCGAAGCGGAGCCACCTGTTCCTGACCAATGACACCGGTCCGATGCACATCGCCAGCGCCTTCGGCGTTCCGACGGTGGCCGTCTTCGGGTCGACCGATTGGCGCACCACGACCCCCTACGGATCGAACTATGAAACCGTCCGCCATCCGGTGGACTGCGCGCCTTGTATGCTGCGGGAGTGCCCGATCGATCATCGGTGCATGACGGGCGTGACCGTCGAGATGGTGGCCGCCGCCGGAGGCAAGCTGTTGGCTCAGCGCCCAGAGCGCAGGGTGCATGCGCCCGAGTCTCCCAGCCGCAGAGCCAGCCGCGTGGACTCCGAGACAGTGGCTGTGTCTTCCTCTCGCCCCACGCCCCGTGCCTCGCGCCTCGCGCCGCTCGCGGGTGTCACCGTGTTCCTCGATCGGGACGGCACCTTGAATCACGAGGTCAGCTATATCCGAACCCCGGAGGAACTGCGGCTGATCGCCGGCGCGGCGGACAGCGTGGCTCGGCTCAATCGCGCGGGGGCCCGCGTCGTCTTGATCACGAATCAATCCGGCATCGGTCGCGGGATGTTCACGCCCGAGGTCTTGGAGGCCACGCACAGCCGCCTGAGAGAGTTGCTGGCGGCCTCCGGCGCGCAACTGGACGCCATTTATTTCTGTCCGCATCATCCGGATGACGGCTGCCTCTGCCGGAAGCCGGGCACGCTGATGGTCGAGCGGGCTCAGCGAGACCTCGGTCTGGACCTCGCGAGAGCCTATGTGATCGGGGACCAAAGCCGGGATGTCGAACTCGGGCACCGGACCGGCATGAAAGCGGTCCTGGTGAAGACGGGCCCCACCAGCGCGGAAGCCCTGGTGCACCTTCAAGAACGAGGCTTGCCGCCGCACCATGTCGCGCAGTCGATTGTCGACGCGGTCGCGTGGGTCGAAGCAGATGGCCGCATGGAACGTCCCGTACCCTCGCCGGCACAAACAGCCTTTGACTGGAGGCAGGAATGATCGGCGTGGCCTGTGTCGGAGCGGGGGCCTGGGGAGCCAATCTCATCCGGAACTTCGGCAGCTTGGGCGCCTTGCGGATGGTCTGCGATCCCGATGCCGCGGCCTTGACGCGGGCCGCCAAGGCCTTTCCGGAGGCGCAGACGGTCGACTCGTTTACGCGGGTCTTGGCCGATCCGGCGATCCAGGCCGTCGTGCTGGCGACTCCGGCCAAGACCCACGCGGCGCTGGCGAAGCAGGCGCTAGTGGCGGGGAAAGACGTCTTTGTGGAAAAGCCCTTGGCTTTGACGCTGGCCGATGGTCGAGAGGTCGTGGAACTGGCGGCCCGCGAGCGGCGCATTCTCATGGTCGGGCACGTGTTACGGTATCATCCCGCGGTGACGGCCTTGGACGGGCTCATCGCGCGAGGCGAGCTCGGGAAGTTGCAGTATGTCTATTCGAACCGGCTGAACATCGGGAAGTTTCGCCGCGAGGAAAACATTCTCTGGAGTTTCGCCCCGCACGATATCTCGACCTTGATTCATCTGGTGGGGCAGTCGCCGACCGCGGTGCAGGCGAGCGGAGGGACCTATCTGCAAACCGGTGTGCCGGATGTCACGATGACCCATCTGGAGTTTGCCGACGGGGTGCGGGGACACATCTTCGTCAGCTGGCTCCATCCGGTGAAGGAACAGCGGCTCGTCATCATCGGCGACCGGAAGATGGCGGTATTCGATGACCTGGCGAAGGACAAGTTGGTGCTCTATCCCCATGAGGTCTCCTGGGTCGATCGCGCGCCGGTGGCCCACCGCGGAGAGGCGGACGTGGTGCCGCTGGAGATGGAAGAACCGCTGGCCGCCGAATGTCGGCACTTCCTCGACTGCGTCGAGCGTCGGGTGACGCCGAGAACCGATGGGCAGGAAGCGCTCGGGGTCTTGGCGGTCCTGCAAGCGAGCCAAGCCTCGCTGGATCAGCAAGGACGCCTCGTCGCCGTAGACGGGGCGATGGGGCAGGCCGTAGGGGCCCGGCCAGGGGCGAAGCCGGAGACCTACTGGGCCCATCCGACGGCCGTCGTCGACCAGCCCAGCGAGATCGGCGCGGGGACCAAGCTCTGGCACTTCTCCCACGTCTTGGCGGGCAGCCGCATCGGGAGGCACTGCATCGTGGGGCAGAATGTCGTGATCGGCCCCCGCGTCTCGATCGGCGACGGGGTGAAAATTCAAAACAATGTGTCGGTGTACGAGGGCGTCACGCTGGAGGATGCGGTCTTCTGTGGGCCGTCGATGGTCTTCACCAATGTGATCAACCCGAGGAGCGCCGTCCCGCGCAAGTCGGAACTCAAGCCGACGCTCGTGCGGCACGGGGCCACGCTGGGCGCCAACTGCACGATCGTCTGCGGGATCACCATCGGCCGATCCGCCTTCGTCGGCGCCGGCGCGGTCGTGACGAAGTCGGTGCCGGACTATGCCCTGGTGGTGGGCAATCCGGCCCGCCGAATCGGCTGGATGTGCGCCTGTGGCGTGAAAATGAAGGTGACAGGAGGCCGCGCCCTGTGTCAATCTTGCGGAACCCGGTATCGGATCACCTCCCGGGACGGGTGCCGTAGGACCGAGTAAGCCGCCTTCGGACGAGGTTCCCGCCGCACCGATCGATCCCGCTGGGGCAGGGTGACGCCCCGATGCCTCAGCCACCACCTCCACGCGTGACCCCATCGTGCTGCCTGCTTCAGACGTTCGACGCCTGCTCTTCATCAAGCCCAGCTCACTGGGCGATATCGTGCACGCCATGCCGGCGCTGGATCTCCTGCGCCGGCACTTCGCCTCGGCGCGTATCACATGGCTCGTCAAGCGCGAGTGGGCGGGACTCGTCGAGCGCATCGAGGGCGTCGATGACGTGGTGACGGTCGGTCCCGGCGTCGGCGGGTGGCTGGGCGCGCTGCCCGGCCTCCGTGCTGCCCGGTTCGATCTGGCCCTGGATCTGCAAGGTCTCTTTCGGAGCGGCGCCATGATCTGGCTGAGCGGGGCGAGGCGACGTATCGGCTTCGCCAATGCGCGGGAAGGGAGCCCCTGGTTCTATTCCCGTCGCGTGGCGGTTCCGATGGTTGACATGCACGCAGTGGATCGGTATCTCCTCCTGACGGATGATCTGGGCATCAAGCGGGGGACGGCGCCGGCCTTTCGTTTCAAATCCCTCCCCGCCGATGAGGAGGCGGTCGAGACGCTCCTCGAACGGGCCGGGATTGAGAGCGGCGCCCCTTGGATCGCGATGAATGTCGGGGCGCGTTGGCCCACGAAGCGTTGGCCCATCGAATCCTTTGGCGAGGTGGTCTCGCAGCTGGAGCGTGGAGGGCTCGGTCCTGTCGTCCTCTTCGGGGGGGCGGGCGACCTGGAGGCGGCACAAGGCGTTAGTCGAGCGGCGGAACGGCCTCCGGTAAGTCTCGTCGACCAAACAGGGCTTGGGTTGCTGCCCTCATTGCTCCGTCGGGCGACTGTCCTTATCACGAACGATTCCGGACCGATGCACATTGCCGCGGCGGTCGGGACGCCGGTGGTGGCCCTGTTCGGTCCAACCAGCCCCGCTCGCACCGGGCCCTACGGGGACATGCACCGGGTGCTCCGCGCGGGGGTCTCGTGCAGCCCCTGTTTCAGCCGCCGCTGTGCCAACCCCAGACAACTGGAATGTCTGACAAGCATTGCGGTAACGGATGTCTTGAAGGCGGTTCAGCAGGCGCTTGAGGGCAAGGTTGAGGTTAAGGCTGAGGAGTAGATTGAGAGGCGGCCGTTGCAGACTCTTCCGATCCGACGCCAGTCTTCCCTCAACCTCAACCTGAGCCTTAACCTGTGAATATTCTTCTTGTCAGACCGGACGGGATCGGCGATGAAATTCTCTCGCTGCCGGTCGCTTCGGCGCTTCGGCAGCTCATGCCCGGCTGTCGCATCACCTTCCTGTCCAGCGCCTATGCGGCCCCCGTCCTGGCCCATCATCCGGCGTTAGACGATATCTGGACGGTGGACGGGACGGAGCCTTTTGATCGGCTGGTCGAACTCTTTCGAAACAAGATTGATGCCGCCATTTTCCTGAAACCGTTTCGCCGATTGATGATGGCGGCCTGGCGGGCCGGTGTCCCGCGGCGGGTCGCGACCGGCTATCGGTGGTACAGCATCTTTGCCAATCGCCGGGTGTTCGAGCACCGGTCCGATTTCACCAAACACGAAAGCGAGTATAATCTGGGCTTGCTTCGGGGGTTGGGGCTCGAACCGGGCCCGGCGATCCGGCCGCGACTGATCGTGACGACTGAGGAGCGGGAATGGGCAACGCGCGCGCTGGCGGGGGTCGCTTCCCCGCGCGTTGTCTTGCATCCTGGAGGCTTTGCCGCTCGGCGCTGGGCGAGCCGCCATTATTGGGAGTTGGCCCAACGACTGTCCAGCGAGGGGATGGGGGTTCTCTTGACCGGGAACCAAGCCGAGGGAGATCGATTCGCCGAAGAAGTCGGTCGGCCCTCCGAACAGGCGAACGGCGTTCGAAATTTCATGGGCCGGCTCTCGGTCAGGCAGCTCATGGCGGTTATCGCGCAGAGTCAGGTCGTCGTGTCCGGCGCGACCGGACCGGCCCACATGGCCGCGGCGCTGGGGGCGGCGAACGTAAGTCTCTTCGATCCTCGACGCAACAATCTTCCCACGCGGTGGGCTCCCCTGGGGCGCGGCGTGGTGCTCCGTCCGGATGTGCCGACCTGCGAGAGGTGCGTCTATGAAGCCTGCCCCTATTGGGATTGTCTTGATCGCCTGTCGGTCGAGGAGGTGGCCCGTCAAGTACGGAGGGCCTGCGAACCGACGGAGTCCTTGAAGGTGGTCCATGTCTAGCGGACGGGCCGATCATTCGCTGGAAGGCTGGTCCTTCCGCCGATCCATCGTTTGGTGGCTCGGAGTGTTTCTAGGGCTCCAACAAGCGGCCCGACTCTATCTGATTCGGGAAGTCTGGACGCGTGAACCTCCTGATCAGGTGATCCTCCTCAAAACCTTGTGGGTCGGACTTCGAGCTGACCTGATCATGGCGGCCACCGGCCTTGTGGTTGCGCTTCTGGTCGCGGGGCTGATCGGGGGGCTGTCCTGGCTGCTCGTCGGTGGTGATCGGGGTCCGGCCCTCGCGGGGCGTCGAGCCTCGCAATGGTTCTTGGTCGTCTGTTGGGGGCTGGCGCTGTTCTTGGTTCTCTGTTTGACCCTCGACATGGGCTATTACCATTACAACGGCCAGCACCTCGACTTCGTCTTCTTCGAGTACCTTGAGGATCTGTGGGCCAGTCATCCCTCCGGTGAGCAGCAGGGCGCCCTGGCCATGAGGCAAACCTCCGTCGAAATGGGGGAGACCGCCAAGTGGGTTCCGCGTCTGGCGCTCTTCTTCGGCTTCCTCGCCGGCGCGCTCGTGGGATGGCGAGTTCTGTATGCTCGCCTCGCCATTCCTCTATTTGAGCGCTGTTCCAGCATCCCCGCGCTCGTCGTCAACGGCCTGATGCTGGCGGGGCTCTCACTGGCTCTGCTGGGGTTCCATCCTAAGGGTCCCACGGCGATCCGCACCGCGGGAATCAGCAGCGGCACCTATTACACGCTGGCGCAAAACCCAATCTTGTATGCCGGAGAAGCGTTCCGTGCGGCGATTGATTCGAAATTGAAGGAGCAAGCTCGCTCTGAACGAGGAGCGGGGCTTGATGGGGATTGGATCGCGCTCCCACCGTTGCGGGGAGATCGCGTCGCTCCCCATGCCAATGCTGCCAGGGTTTCTCGTGGCGAGGCCCTTCGCCTCGCGCAAAACGTGATTGCCCGAGGGGGGACCTTCCCGCTCCCGGACTATCCGTTCGTGCGATCGTTGCCACCACCGCCGGCCCGAGCGTTTGAACGGCCGCCGAACATCCTGCTGCTCTTTGTCGAAGCCTTGGATCGCCGCTACACCGGCGCGCAGGTTCCGTTCCCGCCGCGGCTCGATCTCAAGTATGCAGGGGCCGATGTTCGAGGGGACACGGCCCCGCGGACGGTCGCCCTGACCCCGTTCCTCGATCGCCTGAAGGGGGAGAGCCTCTATTTCGAGAATTTCTTCTCGAATGGGGCGCAGACCGCCAGAGGATTGTTTGCCTCGCTCTGTTCCTATTATCCACGGCGAGGCATGTCGGTCATGAAGACCCGGTACGCGCAGGAGTTCTTGTGCCTGCCCAAGGTCTTGTCCGGTCATGGCTACGCCACGGAGATGGTGATCAGTGCGCATCGGGACGTCGATCGCTTGCACCTGTTTATGGCGAGAAACGGAATGCAACGAGTGTTCGACGAGACGGACTTCCCCGCGACCGTCGCGCGGCTGGGATCCGGTTCCAGTCAGGGGGTGCCGGATGGTCCGCTGTTCGACTTTGTCAGGGAGCGACTCCGCCTGTTGACCAAGGGGGCCCCGCCATTTTTCTTGGCCGTGAAGACCCTCACCACGCACCATCCCTTCGCCGTTCCTGCGGGTGATGCGCTGATCGATGCGCTGCGCCAGGAGCCGGATGGCTATCCGGCCGCGCTTCGGTACTTCGATCAAGAGTTTGAACGATTTTTCACATCCGCGCAGCAAGAAGGGTTATTGGATCATACGCTGGTGTTCATTCTGGGCGATCACGGACGGCATGAGCATGTCGGCGTCTCGGCATTGGAACAGCAGGTCGGCCATTTCTTAACCCCCTTGTATCTCTGGGTCTCTCCCTCGCTTCAAGGACAGATTCCGGTTCGCCCGCGGATGGTGAGCACCGTGGCGAGCCAGGTGGACCTGGCGCCTACGATCTTGTCGCTCGCCGGACTGTCACCGACGGAGTCGCCGTTTTTGGGGCAGGACCTTGGGTGCCTCCTGGTCGCGGACTGTCTCTCCGACAACTTTGCCTTTGTGATCAGTCCCTATGGAGATGAACTCATCGGGCTGGCGGATCGAGAGGGTCTCTTGCTCTATGGATTGCGAACGGAGTCGTTCACTTGGACAGATCTCGCCCTTCGCCGCGTGCGGGCCGAAGCCGTGCTGGACGCGCCCGGCATGGCTGAGCGGGCCCGCGTCCTCTTGAGTCTCCATCATAGTACCCATGCGGTGCTGGACGACAACCGCGTGTGGCCTGTCCGTGAGGTGAGAGCCCGGTTGTGAACGCCTCGAGTCCGAAGATCTCGGCCTATGTCATTGCCTACAATGATGAGCCGAACATGCGGCCTTGCTTGGAGAGCCTCCGATGGGTCGATGAGCTGATCGTCGTCGATTCCCACAGCACGGATGCCACCGCGAGGATCGGTCGAGAGTATACGGACAAGGTCTTCCAGCACGAGTTCCATGGGTTCGGGCGCTTGAGGAATGAGGCCATCGCCCATGCGACACATGACTGGATCTTCAGCCTGGACACCGACGAACGGGCCACGCCGGAAATCCGCGACGAAATTTGTCGCGTGCTGGCGGACCACCCAAAGAGCGATGCGTATTTCGTCCCTCGCCGAAACTTTTTTCTCGGCCGCGAGATTCGGCACTGCGGATGGTATCCAGATTATCGCCAGCCCCAGCTCTTTCGAAAAGGCCGCCTGCGTTACCGCGAGGAAGCCGTCCACGAGGGATTTGAAGCCGACGGGCCGGTGGGGTATCTCCGGGAACATGTGCTCCAGTATCCGTTCCGGGATGTGGATCACTACCTCGCCAAGATGGATCGATATAGTGGGCTCATGGCTCAACGGATGAAAGAGCAGGGACGGCGCTTCAGGCCTCCTCAACTCTTCACCCATCCCGCCTTTACCTTCGTCAAGATGTACCTGGGGCGCGGCGGGATCTTGGACGGGACGCCGGGACTGATCCTCTCGGGCCTCTATGCCTATTACACGTTCATCAAGTATGCGAAGCTGTGGGAACTCAGCAAGGAAGGCAATAGGCAAGGGGCGAGAGGCAAGGGGAGGGAGTCGTGAGGGCTTATCCGTTCTCGACCTATGGCCTATCGCCTATTGCCCCTCGCCATAGAAGTTGGGCACCATGAAAGTCAGCGGATTTTCCATCTGTCGCAATGCGGTGAAGTTCGACTATCCCATTGTGGAGGTGATTACCTCTGCCCTGCCCCTGGTGGATGAGTTCGTCGTCAATGTCGGGCAGTCGGACGATGGAACGGTCGAGCTGATTCGCTCCATCGGTTCCGACAAAGTACGGGTCGTCGAGTCCTATTGGGACGACGGGATGAAGCAGGACGGACTGCTCTTCTCGGTCCAGACCAACATCGCCTTGTCCCATTGCACGGGAGACTGGGCGCTCTATCTCCAGGCCGATGAGGTCTTGCATGAGGCCGACCATCCCGCGATCCGCCAGGCCATGGAACGGGAACTCGGCAACCCCGCCGTCCTGGGGTTCACGTTTCGCTATCTCCATTTCTACGGAGACTATTGGTCGTGCAACCCCTGGTTCTATCACCGCGCCGTCCGTCTCATTCGGAACGATGGGCAGGTGGAATCCTGCGGCGATGCGGTCGGCTTCTGGCGCAAGGCCGATCACGGGTATCTGCAGAGCGCGCATCGGGATCGCGTGAAGCCCTCGGGGGGGACGATCTATCATTATGGATGGGTCAAAGATCCGCGAGTGTTGCTTGAGAAGTTCCGCTACCAGGTCGCGCGCCATCATGGGGACGCTCCCGGCCGCGAGCAGGCTCAGATGCTGGCCAAGGACTTGTATGAATTCGAGGAATACGACATCATGAAGAACTTTGGCGGCTCCCATCCGGCGGTCATGGCGCGTCGAGTGACCGGGTCGCCGAAGTTGAACCCCTCGCGCAATCGATGGTTGAACCCCGCCTTTTATCGGGCG
>CAYZTJ010000016.1:31611-33113 GCA_964481215.1 uncultured Nitrospira sp.
ATCACCGCGTTGATCATTACGAAGAACGAAGAGCAGAATATCGGGCCCTGTCTCGAGTCTGTGAAGTGGATGGACGAGTGCATCGTGGTCGATGCGCACAGCACCGATCGGACGGTCGAGGTCGCCAAGGGCTTGGGGGCGACGGTCTGTGTCCGCGACTGGCCCGGCTATGGGGCGCAGCGAAACTTCTCGCTGGATCAAGCCTCCACGGAGTGGGTCTTTATCATCGATGCCGATGAGCGGGTCACCCCTGAACTGCGCCGGGAAATCGAGTCCGTCTTTCGCGAAGGCCCTCCGCCGGACGTGGCCGCTTATGAGGTGCCGCGGCGCAACTATTTCTACGGGAAGTGGATCCAATTCGGGGGCATCTACCCCGATTACACCCCGCGGCTGTTCAGGAGAAAGTTGGGGCGCTATGGGGAGGTGCCGCTGCACGAACCCCTGTATCTCACGGGAAGGTCGGTGCGGCTGCGCTCGCCGATGGATCACTACAGCATGCCGACCATTCAGGGGCATGTGCAGAAGATGATGCGGTATACCTCGCTGGGCGCCGATGACAAGTTGAAGCGTCGATCGCGCATCTCACCCGTGGACATCGGTTGCAATCATCTGATCACGGCCTTCAAGACCTATGTGTTGAAGCAAGGTTGGCGGGATGGCGTCCATGGGATCGTGGTGGCGGGTTTTGCCGGACTCCACACCTTTGTGAAGTACGCGAAGGCGTGGGATCGGCTGCGATCGGCGCCAAAGGCACAAGGCTGAATGAGGAACGATGAGCGCGGAGCGAACGACGCTGAGGTCTGAGGATCAAGTTTTGAGGCAACACTTCGAACCTCTAACCTCGTTCCTTGGGCAACAAGCTCGATTGACGCTCGCTATTCGACGCATCTCCAGTGAGCAATGAGCGACTTGTCTACGCCAAGCCGACCACAGCCCATGACCGTCCCCTTTCTCGACCTACCGGCGCAATACGGTGATCTGAAGGAAGAGATCAGGCCTCAGCTCGATCAGGTGCTCAACACGAGCGCCTATATTCTGGGCCCACAGGCCGAGCAGTTCGAAGAGGCCTTTGCGAAGTTTCTGGGCGTGCCCCATGTCGTCGGCGTGGCGAACGGAACGGATGCCCTGTTGCTCTCGCTCAAAGCCTTAGGTATCGGCCGAGGCGATGAAGTCATCACGGCCGCCAATTCGTTCGTCGCGACGGCGGAAGCCATCTCGCATGCAGGCGCCACGCCGGTGTTTGCCGATATTGATCGTGTCACCTATACGATCGATGTCGAGCGCGTAGCCGCCAGGATCACGTCAAAGACCAAGGCCCTGATTCCTGTTCATCTCTACGGACAACCGGCGGATATGGCGCCGCTCGGCGATCTTGCGCGGCAGCATGGGCTCTTCATGGTTGAAGACGCGGCCCAGGCGCATGGCGCCTCGTATCGGGGGCTATTGGTTGGAGGATTCGGCGAGGCAGCCTGCTTCAGCTTCTATCCTGGAAAGAACCTGGG
>CAYZTJ010000016.1:33213-34930 GCA_964481215.1 uncultured Nitrospira sp.
TCCTCTCCGATGTGCCAGGAGTGCGGGTACCCGTCGTGGGGGACCAGGCCACCCACGTCTATCACCTCTATGTGATTGAGGTGCCGGCCAGGCTCCGAGACCTCTTGCGGACCTATCTCGCCGCACAGGGAATTTCCACCGGCATCCACTATCCGGTTCCGCTCCATCTTACGCCGGCTTTCGCGGGGCTTGGCTACCGCCGGGGCGACTTTCCCGTGGCGGAAGCCTGCGCGGAGTCCGTCTTGTCGCTCCCGATGTATCCCGAGCTTCGTCGGGAGCAAATCGAGTATGTGGCCGGCCACGTGGCTCGGTACATGAAGGAGCATGGCTGATATGCCGCGTGCCGTAGTTGCAAAGGGGAGCCGGGTTCGGATCGGCTTGATCGGCTATGGCTACTGGGGGCCGAATTTGCTCCGAAATTTCATCAAGAGTCCGGACTGCGAGGTGGCGGCCGTCGCGGATCGGGATGAGGCGCGGCTTGCCGGCGCGGTAGCCCTCTATCCCAAGCTGCAGGCGATCCGATCGGCCGACGAGTTGCTGCGCGACAAGGGGATCGATGCGGTCGTGATCAGCACGCCGATCAGTACTCATTTTGAGTTGGCCAGCCGGGCGCTCGAGCAGGGAAAGCATGTCCTCGTCGAGAAACCGATGGCGGCCACTGTTGCCCATGCTCGACGGCTCGTGGCGTTGGCGGAGCGGCGTCGACGGACGCTGATGGTCGACCATACTTTCGTCTATAGCGGCGCCGTCAAGACGATCAAGGGATTGGTCCACTCGGGCGATATTGGCGACGTCTACTACTATGACTCCGTGCGGGTCAATTTGGGTCTCTTTCAACAGGATGTGAATGTGCTGTGGGACCTGGCGCCCCACGACTTTTCGATCATGAGCCACATTCTCGACGCCCAGCCGAAGACCGTCTGGGCTGTCGGGGCCCGCCTGCCCCATTCTAAGGGCTGGAAAACCGAGAGCGTGGCTTACGTGACGATTGAGTTTCGGGACGGGATGTTGGCGCATTTTCATCTGAACTGGCTCTCGCCGGTGAAAGTCAGACGGACGCTGATCGGCGGGAGCAAGCGGATGATCGTCTACGACCATCTCGATCCCGACAATCAGGTGAAGGTCTTCGACAAGGGCGTGGAAATGCACTCGGAGGCGGAGCGGTATCAGTTGCTCGTTCAATACCGTGCGGGCGACATGTGGGCACCGAAGGTCGATCAGACCGAGGCGCTGGACAGCGTGTGCCGCCATTTCCTGCACTGCATCGCCACTGGCGCCCGACCGTTGAGTGACGGAAAGGCCGGCTTGGAGAATGTCCGGCTCTTGGATGCGGCACACCGGTCCCTGATGCGACAGGGCAAGGCGGTCCGGCTGTGACGCGGTCGCACGATGCCTTCCGTCTCATCGCCAAGGATGTGAAGTTGGGCGCCCGCGTCAAGATCTTTGGATTCGTCAATCTCTACGGGTGCCAGGTCGATGACGACACGCGGATCGGGACCTTCGTGGAAATCCAAAAGGGGGCCCGGATTGGGAAACGGTGCAAGATCTCCAGCCATAGTTTCGTCTGTGAAGGCGTCACGATCGAAGACGAGGTCTTCGTGGGGCACCACGTGGTCTTCATCAATGACAAGTATCCTCGTGCGACTGTGGTCTCCGGGGCGTTGCAGACCGATGCCGATTGGACGGTGCAACCGATCCGGGTGAGACGGCGCGCGTC
>CAYZTJ010000017.1:0-34017 GCA_964481215.1 uncultured Nitrospira sp.
CAACGCGATCGTCGGCGAGAAGAAGGACATCGCCTGGGGCAGTCAGATCCGCTCGTATGTGTTTCAACCCTATCAACTGGTGAAGGACCACCGGACCAACCACGAGGTGGGGCAGATTCAATCCGTCATGGACGGCGACCTGGACGATTTCATCGAAGCGTATCTCAAACTCAAAGTGACGAAGGGATGAGTGAGCAGTGACAAGTCGCATCGGAGGATCGGGACCTTCTCAAGCTGATCACGCATCACTGATCACGGATCACGCTTGCCATGGATGAACTGAGCGACCAACGCCAGCAACGCCTCAAGAAACTCGACAGCCTGCGCGAGTCGGGCATCCAGCCCTATGGCTCGCGCTTCGAGTTCACAGACCGCGCCGGCGAGTTGATCCGCAAGCACGGGGACAAGCCCAAGGAGGCCTTGGAGAGCGAGGCCATCGCCTGCACGCTCGCCGGGCGCATCGTCGGCCTGCGCCGATTCGGCAAGGCCGCCTTCGCCGTGCTCCAAGATGGCGCCGACCGGCTTCAGGTCTATCTCAAGAAAGACAACCTGGGCGAGCCACCCTATCGGATCGCGGAGGAGTTGGACTTGGGCGACTGGATCGGCGTGAGCGGCAAACTCTTCCGCACCAAGACCAACGAGTTCAGCGTCGAAGCCCACAGCCTTACGTTCTTGAGCAAGGCGCTCCGCCCCTTACCCGAGAAGTGGCACGGACTGACGGATGTCGAGACCCGCTATCGGCAACGCTATGTCGACCTCATCGCCAATCCCCAAGTTCACGAGATCTTCGCGACGCGCAGCCGCATTATCGCCGGGATCCGCGCCTTCTTGATCGGCAAGGGCTTCATGGAAGTGGAAACGCCCATGATGCATCCCATTCCGGGTGGCGCCACCGCTCGGCCCTTCGTGACCCATCATAACGCGCTGAGCACGGACCTCTACCTCCGCGTCGCCCCCGAACTCTACCTCAAGCGGCTCATCGTCGGCGGCTTCCCCCGCGTGTTCGAGATCAACCGCAACTTCCGGAACGAGGGCATTTCCACCATCCACAATCCGGAATTCACGATGTTGGAGTTTTACCAGGCCTATGCCGACTATCAGGACTTGATCGCCCTGACGGAAGAGATGCTCTCGCAGTTGACTCAACAGATCCGCGGCACAACCACCATCTCTTATCAAGGGCAGGACATTTCGCTCGCCGCGCCCTGGCGGCGCTGGTCGTACAATCAGGCGATCCTGGAGGTGAATCGCCTGGAGGCCGCGGTCTTGCGCGATCGCAACGCCGCCCTCGACGCCGCGCGCCGCCTGAAGGTCGACGTCGACTCGAAGGCCGGACACATCGACATTCTGAACGCCATCTTCGAGGAGACCGTCGAGCCCAATCTGATTCAACCGACCTTCATCACCGACTATCCGACCGAGATCTCTCCGCTCGCACGGCGCAAGGACTCCGATCCCTCGCTCACCGACCGCTTCGAGCTCTATATCGCCGGGCGCGAGATCGCGAACGCCTTCTCGGAGTTGAACGACCCCATCGACCAGCGGCAACGGTTCGAAGGCCAGGTGGCGAAACGGGAAGCCGGCGACGAGGAAGCCCACTACCTCGACGAGGACTTCATCCGCGCCTTGGAATACGGTATGCCGCCCACGGCCGGCGAAGGCATCGGCATCGACCGCTTAGTCATGCTCCTGACCGATCAGGCCTCCATCCGCGACGTCATCCTCTTCCCCCAGCTACGGCCGGAGCGCTGAGCGTGCCCGCCTCGTATGAGTTGTTCATCGGCCTGCGGTACCTGCGCGCCAAGCGGCGGCAGCGGACCATCTCGCTCAATACCTTCGTCTCGGTCGCAGGCATCACACTCGGCGTCGCCGCCTTGATCGGCACCCTGGGCATCATGACGGGCTTCAAGGAGGACTTGCAGTCCAAGATTCTCGGGACCACGGCCCATATCATCATCAACGATCGCTCCAAGGACAACATGGCGGATTACAACGCCGTGGTCGCCAAGGTCGAGCAAGTGCCGCACATCCTGGCTGCCACGCCGTTCATCTATAAGCAGGTCCTGTTGACCTCGCAGTCGGCCGTGCAGGGTATCGTGCTGCGCGGGATCGATCCGCAGCGCGAGGTCAAGGTTACGGAGCTGGGGAAGAACATTCTGTCCGGCCAGCTTGACCATCTCCTGACGCCGGAGAAAGCCGCCAAGCCGGCGGAGCCCGTCAAAGACAGCAAGACCGAAGATGGGGAACCCCTCCCTGCTCTAAAAATCGCGCCCGGCATCATCCTCGGCAAGGAACTGGCCATGCGGCTGGGCGCCTTCGTCGGTGACACCATCAATGTCGTCTCGCCGGTTGGCCAGGTCAGCGCCGTGGCCATTGTTCCAAAAATTCGCACCTTTGTCGTGGTCGCCATCTTCGGATCGGGCATGTACGAATACGACTCCTCCCTCGCCTATATCGCGATGGGCGAGGCGCAGAAGTTTTTCAACATGGCCGACACGGTGACCGGCATCGAAGTCAAAGTGGACGATATCTTCCAGGCCAACGACATCGCCCGCAGTCTGGAACAGGCCTTGGGGTTTCCCTACTGGGCCAGGGATTGGATGGCCTTGAACCGGAATCTGTTTTCCGCCTTGAAGCTTGAGAAGACGATGATGTTCTTGCTGTTGGTGCTGATTACCCTCGTGGCCTCGTTCAACATCGTGAGCACGCTGACGATGATCGTGAATGAGAAGCAACGGGAGATCGCCATTCTGAAGGCTATGGGGGCCACCAAGCACGCCATCATGCGTATTTTCATGCTGAACGGCCTGGTGATCGGGAGCGCCGGCACGTTTATCGGCATTCCCTTGGGCTATGGCTTTCTGTGGCTCATCCAGAACTATTGGACCTTCGACCCGAGCATCTACTACATTTCGAAGATTCCCGTGCACGTGCAGGCCGTGGACGTGATCCTGGTCTCCACCTCGGCCTTGCTGATCAGCTTTGCGGCGACGATCTATCCATCGCTCCAAGCCGCCAAGATGGACCCGGCCGCGGCATTGAGGTACGAATAGGCAGAACTGAGGACTGAGCGATGAGGACTGAGGCAAGTTCGATGCGCCAGAGTGCCAGGCATTTGCGGAGACAGGATTCACCATCTTGTTTCATCTGTATCCGGCTTGCTCATTCTCGACTCGGCACTCGGCACTCAGCACTCAGCACTCAGCACTGAAAGACCCATGCTCCTCATCCACGATCTCACGAAGTCCTTCTCCCTCGGCGGGATGGACATCCATGTCCTCAAGGGCATCGGGGCAGAGATTCAGCGGGGAGAACTGGTCGCGATCGTCGGCGCCTCGGGCGCGGGAAAGAGCACACTGTTGCATATCATGGGCACGCTCGATCATCCGACGTCCGGCACGGTGCTCTTCGACGGGCAGGATCTCTTTAAGATGACCGATCGCGAGCAATCCGACTTCCGCAATAAGAAGATCGGATTCGTCTTCCAGTTCCATCACCTCCTGCCGGAATTCACGGCATGGGAAAACGTCTGCATGCCGGCCTTTATCCAAGGCCGGACCGGGAACGACGTACGGCAGGCGGCGGAACGGCTGCTCGGCGAGGTGGGCTTGTCCCACCGCATGACCCACAAGCCGGGCGAGCTCTCCGGCGGCGAACAACAACGGGTCGCCGTGGCTCGGGCGCTCATCCAGAATCCCGATTTGGTCCTGGCCGATGAGCCCACCGGCAACCTGGACACCCACACGGGCGAGGCCATCTTCGGCCTCATACGCCAGATCAACCAGACCCGCGGCACTACCTTCGTCATCGTCACTCACAACGAGAAGCTCTCCGCCCAGGCCACGCGCCTCATCCGCATGGAAGACGGCCGGATCGTCTAGCTGCTGGCAACACCAAGGTTACTGGGCGATCCATCATGAAGCGGTTTCCGACACTTTTCTTGCCAAGTGCGTGGATATTCTGTAAAAGGAACGCTATGCAGTTGACTCTCAGTGTTCGCATTGCCGTCGTCGTTGCACTGGGACTTGCCAGCGCGGTACCGGTGGGCGCCGTCGAGTTCGCCGTCGTCGGACCGCGCGCGGCTGCGATGGGCGGGGCCGGCGTCGCCGGCACCTCCGACGCCTTTGCCACCTACTGGAATCCTGCCGGATTGGTCATGTCCCGGTCGGTGGATGTTCGCGGACAGTTCACGGCGCACGCGACGGATCGCTTGGGAGTTATCAATACACTGGACGACATCAATTCGATCAACAAGAACGACACGTCTGCCGCCAATCAGGCCAGGCTCCAAGGGCTCTTGAACCGGCTCAACGCGCCGGGCGCGAACGTCTCCGCGGTGGGCGATGCCGGAGTCTACGCCAAGTTCAATATCGGCGCCCATGCCTTCGGGATCAGCATTGCCGATGTCGCAACCGGCGGCCTGTTCACGGCCACCCCGTTGACGGCAACCCCTTCCGGCAGCCAATTGACCGTGACCGGCAACATGGCCGGCAAGGCGCTCGAGGCTCGCCAATTGACCTTCTCCTACGCGACGAGTTTTCTGGACGGCACCTTGGCCATTGGCGCCACCGGAAAGGCTATTCAAGGCGCTGCCTATAACGCCACGGTGCAGGTCCTCGACGCCGCGAGCGAGACAGGGGTCAAGGACAACATCGGCAAGGCCCAGCTCTCGACGAAGCTCGGCCTGGATCTCGGCGCCATCTACCGGCCCACGGCCTGGGCCAAAGCGGGCATCGTCGCCAAAGACATCAACGAGCCGGCCTTCGACGCGCCGAACGGCGAACGCTACAAGCTGGGGGCTCAGATCCGCGGCGGGCTGGCGGTGAATCCCTGGGAGACCATGACGATCGCCGTCGACGGCGATATCACCTCGAACAAGACACTCATTCCTGGGCTGAAGAGTCAGGTGATCGGCGTGGGGCTCGAACAAACGCTCTTGGGCGAATCACTCGCGTTGCGGGCCGGCGCCAGCAAAAACGTGCAGGATGCCGCCTCCAAGGTGCTGCCGACGGCCGGCCTCGGTCTGAAGCTCTGGGTGCTGCGCATGGACCTTGGCGGGGGCTATGACTTCCGCGAGCGGCAGGCGATGGCATCGGGCGCCATCGGCTTCACATTCTGAAGCGATTTACTTCTCCACTCCGACCGCGGCTTCTCCCGGCTTCACGCTGAGATACACTTTCTTCTCCACGAACAGTTCGAGCAGCGTCCGATCCAACTTCCCGTCCCGCGCTTCCTGGTCCAAGATCGTCAGCGCCTGGTCGGCGCCCATGGCCGCCTTGTAGGGTCGATCGGAAGCCGTCAAGGCATCGTAGATGTCGCAAATCGTCATGATCCTCGATTGCACGGGGATCATTTCGCCCGACATCTGGAGCGGGTAGCCGCTGCCGTCCAACTTCTCATGGTGGCGATAGGCGATGAGCGGCACGTGTTGCAGCGAGCGGGACCAGGGGATCGTCGAAAGGAAACGGTAGGTGTGCGTCACGTGCGTTTCGATTTCCAATCGTTCATCGGGCGAGAGGGTGCCCTTGGGGATCGAGAGGGCGTAGAGTTCTTCCGCCGTCAAATAGGACCGCGGCTGGCCGAAGTAGTCGAATTGCATCGCGGCGATGTCGTGCAGCCGCTCCAACCCGTCCTTGCGGAGCATCGCCGGCTCGTTGCAGGCTAAGACAAAATTCAGGATGCCGTCCGCTTCCGCCAACTGCTTGACCAGATTGCGATCGACCTCCGCCAGTAAGGTCGTGCGCGGGGATTCTCCGGATGCGACGATCTCCAGCTTCCGCTGCATGGCGCGCAGCTCGAACGTCCTCTTGATGAAGTCGAAGCGGGCCCTCACCTGACCGAGGTCACCCTCGAACAGCTTGCGGGCCTTGACCAGCACATGTTCGCGGACGCCGACCTTCCCGAAGTCGTGCAGGATCGCCGCGTAGCGGATCTCCCGGAGCGCGTCCGCCCCAAACGAGAGCTCGGCGTAGGGGCCGTCGTCGACGGACGACACCGCTTCGGCCAAGGCGCAGCTCAGGAGGGCCACGCGGGCGCTGTGCCCGCTCGTGGTGGGATCGCGGCTTTCAATCGCCAGCACGCTCGCGTTGATGAACCCCTCGAACAGCCGATTGATCTCTTCATACAAGTTCGCGTTCTCGATGGCGATGCCGACCTGCTGGCCAAGCCCGATAAAGTCTTGCAGATCCCCCTCGTCGAATCGGCCGCCCTTCCGCTTGTTGATCGCCTGCAGGACGCCGAGCATTCTGTCATGCACGGTGACCGGCACGCAGACCATGTTCCGGGTGACGAATCCGCTCGTCTTATCGGCGGTTCGCGCGAAGCGCGGGTCGTTCTGCACATCGTCGATCAGCAGGGGTTGGCCGGTGTGCGCCACATGTCCGGCGATGCCCTCCCCGACCTTCAGGCGAATCTGCCGGACTACTTCGCCCTTCTCCCCCAACGCCACGTCGAAATAGAGTTCGTTCGTGTCGGAGTCGAGCAGCAACAACGAGCCGGTCTCGGCATCGACCACCTGGGTCGCCGCATGCATGGCCAGACTGCGCACTTCCCGCTGATTCAGGCTGGACGAGAGAATCCCGCTGATTTCCTGAAGCCGCTGCAGCCGTTGGATGGACCGCTCCGACCGCTTGATCAACCGCACATTGTCGACGACGTAGGCGATGTGGTTGGCCACGCTGGACAGCTCCGCGACATCCCAGTTGCTGAAGGGCTGGCCGTCCGTGCGATCGACCACCAGCAGGACACCGATGACATCCGTACGCGTTCTGATCGGCATCCCGACCGCATATCGGAACGTGGACCAGGATGGAGCCGGCTCGCCGTCCATGGTCTCGGCGGGAGGCGCCGCACCCGACTCCCCCGATCCGATATTCCACGGCCGGCCGACTCGGCGCACCATGTCCGCCGCGGCCCCACATTCCGCCTCCCACTTCTGCGCGCATCGCAGCCGGTCGCTTCCCTCGATGACCACCGCGTCGAGCCCCCCCGCCGTTTCTTTCGTCAGAAAGATCCCTCCGCCCTCGGCGCCCACGAGTTTCAGGATCGGCTGCATGACCGGCTGCAATCCCCGCCCCTCGTCGCTCACCTGATTCAGGACCTCGCTCACCCGCTCCAACTGCTGCAGTCGAACCACCTTTTGCGCGTATTTCTGCACCAAGCGGGCATGGTCGACGCTCGCCGCGAGGTTTGAGGCCGCCAGATCGACCAGGCTTTCGCCGACCTTTCGCTTGCGCGCCAGTCCCTTCGGCAAGCCTTGCAAGACCAGTACGCCTTCCACGTGTCCGCCACGCTCCAAGGGCAACGCCGAAATGCCGCCTGACGTGAGCACCTGCCGCGACTCCATGACCCGCTCGACGAGCCCATCCCATTTGATCAGATCGCCATCCTCGCAAACCCCGTCGACCGCCAGGCAATAGAGGGCTCCCGTCTGTTCATCCTTGAGATAGACGGCCGCGGCGCTCGCGTCGCTCAACTCCAAGACCATTCGCAAGCAAACGCTGGCCACGTCCCCCAGGGGGCGATGCTGCTCGGCCGCCACCCGAATCATATCGAGCAGCCGGTGCTGTATCCCGCTGGGAATCACCAACTTCGAGAGCTCGGCGAAGCTCACCAGCTCGAGCTTGGCCGCCGCCGCAGTGGCTTTGGGCGGTTTCACTCGAGACCGGGATACGACTGGTTGCTTGCGTGGACGCGAGGCCGACATGGGACGAAGCCCTCCCACTACTCTGTCGGCATGGGATCGCTCAGACTGAAGCCCAACAAGCAGCAAGGAAGGGAAACGGGGGCGTGACGGCGAGAACGGTTGGAAAACGGAGTGGTTAGCCCACCACGGGTGAAGAGGCCGGCCCCATGGCCCGCTTGAGGGACCGGGCCAAGTCGCCGACGGCGTCGGGCATGCGCGCATCTTGGCCATGCGCGTGAATCGCCTTCACGATGGCGCTCCCGACAATGACCCCGTCGGCCAGCCGGGAGACCTTCGCGGCGTCGTCCGGGGTGGCCACGCCAAAGCCGACCGCCACCGGCAGGTCGGACACCTGTTTGATCCTGGTGACATTCTTCTCGACGTCGGCGAGGTCGGTCAGTTTCGCCCCGGTAATCCCCGTGAGCGACACATAATAGACGAATCCGCTCGCACACCGGGCGACCGTCGCTCGCCGCGCAGTCGTGCTGGTGGGCGCCAGGAGAAAAATCAGCCGTAACCCGGTTTCAGCGGCGGCCGGGCCCAGGGGACCTGATTCTTCCGGCGGCATATCCGGGACGATCAGGCCGTCGACGCCGGCTTGCACGGCCTCCCGGCAAAAGGCCGCCTCGCCCATGGCGCGAATCGTGTTGTAGTAGGCCATGAGCACGAGCGGAATCTGCGTGTTGGCGCGGAGGGTCCTGACGGTGACGAGGATCTTCCGCAGCGAGGCCCCGGCGCGAAGCGCCCGCTCGGCCGCCTGTTGGATGACCGGACCGTCGGCGATCGGATCGGAAAAGGGCACGCCCAGTTCGATCAGATCGGCGCCGCCCCGTTCCAGCGCCAAGACCAGCTGTTCGGTGTCCTGCAGCGAGGGGTCGCCAGCCATGAGATAGGCGATGAGCGCCTTCTCGCCCTTCCCTCTCAAGCGGGCGAAGGTGGTGTCGATGCGATTCGCGTGAAGTGCTGAGGGCTGAGGGCTGAGGGCTGAGGGTTGGGGTACAGCGCCTCGCCGAGCCTTTGTTTTATTCTTGCGCTTCACTGTTCACTCATTACGGATTACGCGTCACGGGTTTCAGAGCGTCACGCCGCGGAGCCTCGCCACCTGCTGCACATCCTTGTCGCCGCGGCCCGAGAGATTGGCGATGATGACCTGGCGCTTGCTCAGCGTCGGCGCCAGCTTCACGACTTCGGCGATCGCATGGGCGCTCTCCAAGGCCGGCACGATGCCCTCTTCGCGCGCCAACAGATCGAAGGCCGAGAGCGCCTCCTCATCCGTCGCCGAGGTGTAGCGGGCCCGCTTCGTCTCGTGCAGCCAGCTGTGTTCGGGTCCCACGGCCGCATAGTCCAGTCCGGCCGACACCGAATGGGTCAGGTTGATCTGCCCGTCTTCATCCTGCAACAGGTAGGTCATCGTGCCGTGCAACACGCCCGGCTTTCCGGTTGCAAACCGCGCCGCATGCTTACCGCTCGCGACGCCCAATCCGGCTGCTTCCACGCCGACCATCCGCACCCGGCGATCTGGCAGAAAAGCATGGAAGAGCCCGATGGAATTGCTGCCGCCGCCGACACAAGCCACCAAATAGTCCGGGAGCCGTCCTTCGGCCGCCAGAATCTGCTTGCGCGCTTCGCGTCCGATGATCGCCTGAAAATCACGGATCATCATGGGATAGGGATGGGCGCCGAGCACCGAGCCCAGAATATAGTGCGTATGCCGCACGTTGGTCGTCCAATCCCGCATGGCCTCGCTGATCGCATCCTTCAACGTGCGGCTGCCGGCATCCACGCCGGTGACGGTGGCGCCCAAGAGCCGCATGCGAAAGACATTGAGGGCTTGCCGCTGCATGTCCTCGGTGCCCATGTAGACTTCGCACTGCAGCCCGAACATGGCGGCCACCGTGGCCACCGCCACCCCATGCTGCCCGGCGCCGGTTTCGGCGATCACGCGCGGCTTCTTCATGCGCCGCGCGAGCAGAGCTTGCCCGAGCGAGTTGTTGATCTTGTGCGCGCCCGTGTGGCAGAGGTCTTCGCGCTTGAGGTAGATTTTGGCGCCGCCCAATCGCTTCGTCAGCCGTTCCGCATAGAAGAGCGGCGTCGGCCGGCCGACATAGTGGGCCAGGTAGGAGGCGAATTCTGCTTGAAAGGCGCGATCTTTCTTGGCGCGGCCATAGGCCGCTTCCAGCTCTTGGAGGGCCGGCACCAGGGTCTCCGGGACATAGGCCCCGCCGAACGCTCCGAATCGTCCTCGCGAATCTGGCAGATTCATCATTCTACAGAATGCGGTTGAGGTTTAGGTTGAGGCTAAGGGGCAAAGACGGACGGGCTAAGAATGCCAACTGATCCGTGCGCATCACTTCTCATCCTGAACCTCAGCCTCAGCCTTAACCTCTCTTTAGGAGTCCGCAGTATAGAGAGCTCGTCAGACAGAGACAAGCCGAACGGCCTGCACAAAGGCTCTCATCTTGGCTTGGTCTTTCTTGCCCGGGCTGGCCTCGACACCACTGCTGACATCGACACCGTAGGGGCGGACCTGGCGAATTCCCTCGCCCACGTTCTGCGGCGTCAATCCGCCGGCCAGCAGCACCGGCGCCGCCTTGGCCGCCTCGGCCGCCAAGACCCAATCCGCCACCCGACCCGTGCCGCCGAAGGCCGACTCGCTGAAAGCGTCGAGGACAAAACCCCGCACACGGGCGCGCCCCTTATACTCCGCCAGCGCCAGGAGGCTGCCTCGATCTTTGAGCCGAATCGCGCGCAGCACCGGCCGGCCGAGCGATTCACAATAGGCGGCCGTTTCATCGCCATGCAGTTGCGCCAGCGCCAAGCCGCACGCATCCATGATATCGCGGACGACCTTCACCTCTTCGTTCACGAACACGCCGACCGGCAGGACGAACGGAGGAAGTTGCGCGATGATCGCGCGCGCGGCATCCGGCTCGACACGTCGCGGACTCGCCGAATGGAACACAAAGCCCACGGCGTCGGCGCCGGCTTCAACGGCCACCTTGGCATCGTCGGCATTCGTGATGCCGCAGATTTTGATCTTGATCCCGTTCATGACTCGGTGAACCCGATTACTTCCACAAAAGTCTGCGCGAACAGGACGGCCGGCTGTCGAGACCAGGCGCGGAGCGCCCGGCAGAGCCCGCCGACCTCGGCGCGATCGAGCCCTGGACCCGAGACGATCTGCTTGCCCACATGGGCTTCAATCTGCTCCGCCAGCAGATCGGCAGCCAGCGTCGGATCCTCATAGCAGTCGTAGATCGCCGACAGCCGTATTTTCGTGAATCCCGCCTCCTCAGCCAGACGTCCGAGCTCTCGTCCGATCTGCGGGTTCCCTCCATTCCGCCGTTGAATGGACTGAAAGACCTCGACAGCTCGCTGCGCCTCCGCATCCGGAGGCGCCATGAGATTCCCGGCCCAATCGGGGCTGGCGATGGCCGCGAGGCCTCCCGGTTTGAGGACTCGCCGGACCTCCAACAGTGCATCCAATGGTTCGGCGAGATGCTCGAAGAGCGCATGGGCAAACACCACGTCGAACGAACGGTCCGGGAACGGAAGCTGGTAGACACTGGCGGTGTGGAACCGCGCATTTGACAGCCTGCGATCGACAGCCGCCCGGTCCGCCAATTCAATTTGCGTCGGCTCGACGTCGACACCCACCACCGCCCCAGGCGCAACCGCCTCGGCGAGCCCCACCGTGATCGATCCGGGACCGCAGCCGCAGTCCAGGACACTCATCCCCGGCTTGAGCCGCGGCAGCACGAAGGCGGCATCGCGGGCGGCGTGCCGACGCCGCATGTACCGGACCGCCGTCGCGCTGTAGCCCGGGGTGTAGGACTCGACCGAATTCGACATGGCGGTGGCTCGGACCCTCGAACCAATCAGGCCTCTGCGCGCGCCGCGCTCGTTCCCTGTAATTCGGCCATCTTGGCCCCGATGTCGTCGGCGCGGATCAGCGACTCGCCGACGAGCATGGCGTGGATACCCGCTTCCACCAATCGGCGCACATCATCCCGCTTGTGAATCCCGCTTTCGCTCACCACCACCTTGTCCGATGGCACGCGCTTGGCGAGTCGCAGGGTCACCCCGAGGTCCGTCGAAAAGGTTTTGAGATCGCGATTGTTGATCCCGATCAGTCGCGCCTCCGGCACCCATTCCAGCACGGTGTCCAGCTCTCGTTCATGGTGCGTCTCGATCAAGGTGTCGAGCCCCAATTCCTTCGCCAGCGCAAAGAACTCCACCATCTGCCGCCGCTCCAAGGCCGCGACGATGAGCAACACCGCATCGGCGCCGTAGGCGCGGGCTTCATAAAACTGAACCTCGTCGACCATGAACTCTTTGTTGAGCGCCGGCAACCGCACCGCCGCCTTCACGGCCGCGAGATAGTCGAGGCTGCCCTGAAAAAACATCTCGTCGGTCAGGACCGAAAGCGCCGACGCGCCGTGCTCGCCGTACCGCTTGGCGATCTCCACCGGCTCGAACGTGTCTTTGAATTCTTCCCGCAACAGGCCGAGGCTCGGCGAGGCCTTCTTGACCTCGGCGATGAGCGCGGGCGACTCCGGCCGCCTGGTCGCTTCCAAGGCGACGGCGAATCCCATCGGACGCTCGCGATCCCGGATCTTGGCCTTGAGCTCGGACCGATAGCCGCGGCTCTGCTTCCGCCGCACCTCCGCCTTCTTATGCTCCAAAATCCGATCGAGAATCACGGTGGAACCCCGTCATTGGTCACTGGTCATTGGAAGGGAGAAGAAGTCATTAGTCCATTGCACGGAACGAAGCACGCCCTCACCAATGACCGATAACCATGACTATTATCCCTTGCGCCTCGCCATTGACTGATGACCAATGACCTCTTTCAACTATTCGTGAAGGCGATCAGCCGCTCCAACTTGTCCATCGCCGCCCCGCACTCGATCGCCTTGCCCGCCGCCTCAAACCCGTCCCGCACGGTCTTCGCCTTCCCGCCGGCGACGAGCGCCAGCGCGGCATTGAAACAGACCACATCGCGCTTGGGCCCCTTGGCCCCGCGCAACACCGAGCGCGTAATTTCCGCATTCTCGTCCGGCCCGCCGCCGACCAACTCCTTGGGGCGCACGCGCCCCACGCCCACATCCTTCGGCTCGATGAAATAGCTGGTGACCACCCCGGCCTTCCCCTCGGAGACCCGCGTCCGGTCCGTCAGCGTCACCTCATCCAGGCCGTCCATGCCGTGCACGACGAAACAATGTTGCGTGCCCAGTTGGATCAAGACGCGCGCCAGCAACTCCGTGAGGCGTTCCTCGTAGACTCCGATCACCTGCGCCGAAGCCCCGGCGGGATTCGTGAGCGGGCCCAGGATGTTCAAGATCGTGCGGATCCCCATCTCCTGGCGCGGGGCCGCGCAATGCTTCATGGCCCCGTGAAAGAGCGGCGCGAACAGGAAGCCGATGCCGACTTCGTTCACGCAGTCGCCGATGCGGTCCGGCGTCAGATCGATCCGAACTCCCAGGGCTTTGAGGACATCGGCGCTGCCGGACCGAGAGGAGACGGATCGGTTGCCATGTTTGGCGACCGTCAAGCCCGCTCCCGCGACCACGAACGCTGAGGTCGTCGAGATGTTAAACGTATTGGCGCGATCCCCGCCCGTCCCGCAGGTATCGACGACCATCGGACTGGCCACCCGGAGACGCACGGCCTTCTGCCTCATGGCCTTGGCCGAGCCCACGACTTCGTCGACCGTCTCGCCCTTCACGCGCAACCCCATCAGATACGCGCCGATCTGGGCGGACGTCGCCTTGCCTTCCATGATCTCGAGCAGCCCCTCCTCCGCTTCCTTTTCGAGCAGGTCCTGGCGGTCGGCGAGCTTGGCGATGAGGTCGGTGAGCATAGGACAGGTTATGGGTTATGGGCTCGGGGCAATGGGCGAGGGGCGATAGGGCATACGGATAGAGGCGCGAGGCGATCGGCTGGAGGCAAGACAATCTGACCTATAGCCCATAGCCTCTTGCCCATTGCCTAGAGTTTCAGAAAATTCCTCAACAAATCTTTCCCGGCGGCGGTCAGGATCGACTCGGGATGAAATTGCACCCCTTCGACGCCCAGGGTCTTGTGCCGCAATCCCATGATTTCACCTTCCTCCGTCTCAGCCGAAATTTCGAAACAATCCGGGAGACTCTCTCGTTCGACCAACAGCGAATGGTAGCGGGTCGCTTCAAAGGGCTGCGGCAGGTCGCGAAAGATCGTCTTGCCGTCGTGCCTGATCATCGAGGTCTTCCCGTGCATCAGTCGCCCGGCCCGCACGACGCGACCGCCGAAGGCCGCCGCCAAGGACTGGTGCCCGAGACAGACGCCCAGCAGGGGCAGCGTCCCGGCAAAGCGCCGAATCGTCTCAATGGAGACGCCAGCTTCGTTTGGCGTGCAGGGTCCCGGCGAGATGACGATCCGCCGGGGGGCCATGGCGGCAATGTCGTCCACCGCAATGGCGTCGTTGCGGTAGACCCGTACATCCTCGCCCAATTCCCCGAAGTACTGCACGAGGTTGTACGTAAACGAATCGTAGTTGTCGATCATTAGGAGCATGTGCCACTCGCGCACGCGAGACGAGCGAGACGCGCGGGACTCGCAAGCCGCGTCACGCCTTTCTCGCCCGTCGCGCCTTTCACGCACACGATCATTCGAGTCCCCGCTCCGCCAGTTCGATGGCCTTCATCATGGCCTTGGCCTTGTTGCAGGTCTCGTCGTATTCACGATCCGGATCGGAGTCGGCGACGATCCCCGCCCCGGCCTGAATGTAGGCCCTGTTGCCCTTGATCACGATCGTGCGGATATTGATGCAGGTATCCATATTGCCTGAAAAACTGACGTAGCCCACCGCCCCGGCATAGGGCCCGCGCCTCGTCGGCTCCAGTTCTTCGATGATCTGCATCGCCCTGATCTTCGGCGCGCCCGAGACGGTGCCGGCCGGAAAGCAGGCCTTCATGACATCATAGACGCTGCGGCCCGGGTCCAGTTCCCCGGTCACGTCGGACACGATGTGCATGACATGCGAGTAGCGTTCCACCCGCATCAACTGCTCGACGCGGACCGTGCCGGTCTTGGCCACACGGCCGACGTCGTTGCGCCCGAGGTCCACCAGCATGATGTGCTCGGCCCGCTCCTTTGCATCCGCCAATAATTCCCGCTCCAAGACGCGGTCTTTCTCGTCCGTGTCGCCGCGCCGTCTGGTCCCGGCGATGGGCCGGACGGCGATCGTGCCCTCTTCGCAGCGCACCAAGGTCTCAGGCGACGACCCGACCAGTTCGACCCCCGCCACGCGCAGGTAGTACATGTAGGGCGAAGGGTTGACGGCCCGCAGGGCCCGGTAGATCTGGAACGGGGTGGTCTGAATCCTCGTCTCCCACCGTTGCGACAGCACGCCCTGAATGATATCGCCCGCCTGGATGTAGTCCTTCGTGCGCACGACCATTTTCTCGAACTCGGCTCGGCTCATGTTCGAGGTGAAGGTCAGCGGCGAGCGGCGTTGCTTGGGCCGGCTCCGGCGGAGCGGCTGCTTGAGTCGGGCGATCATCCGCTCGATCCGGCCGGCGGCTTCCCGGTAGGCGCGTCGCAGCTCGACCTCGCTCCGCGACGGCACATGGGCATTGGCAACGACTTTGATCGTCTGGGCGACCCGATCGAAGATCAGCAGCGTTTCCGTGAGCAAAAATCCAAACTCGGGCAATTCCAATGAGTCTTTCCGGCGGGGCACGATGTCTTCAAAATGGCGGACGAGGTCGTAGCCAAGGTAGCCGACGGCGCCGCCCACGAACCTCGGAAGCCCCGGCACCGTGACCGGCCGGTACTCCGCCATCAGCTCCCGCAAATGGTCCAGGGGATTCGCCGCAACCGGCGCGCGCGTGACCTTCGTTCCCCGCGAAAGCACGCACATGCCCCGTTCTTCTTTGAGCACCAAGGGCGAGCCACATCCCAAGAACGAATAGCGCCCCCAATGTTCGCCTCCCTCCACGCTCTCCAGCAGATAGGCGGAGGGCCCATGGTCGATCTTGGCGAAGGCCGAGACCGGCGTTTCGAAGTCGGCCAGAATCTCCCGGTACAGCGGGATGAGATTCCCGCGATCGGCCAACTCGCGGAACTCGTTGAAGCTGAGGGAATAGACAGGCGTGCGCGCCATACTCGTTATTCGTACCCGATGACCAGTTTCTGTCCGACTTCGAGTTGGTCGTTCTCGAGCCGATTCCACGTCCGCAGGGACTTCATCTGCACGTTGTAGCGTTTCGAGATCTTGAAGAGCGTTTCTCCCGGCTTCACTTGGTGATAGAGGGCTGACTTTCCACCCGTCGGCGCGCCGGGCTCCGGCGCCGCGAGCAAGGCATCGTTCGACAGCAACGGGTCCAGGGACGAGGACGTCGCTGCGGCCTTGGCGGGCTTCTTGGGCTTTGCCGCAAGCCGCGGGGCCTTGGTCATGTCTTCTTGTTGCTGCTGCACGGCTTTGATCGTGGCGGCCGAGTCTTCCTGGACCTTCACCAACTGTTCCCGCACCGCCTGCAACTGCGCCCCCAACTCGCGATTCTTGGCCTCGACGTCCGTGGCCGCCGCCTTGGTCCGCTTGAGCTCGGAATCCAGCTCGCCGGTCCGCTTCTCTTCCTGAGCCAGCAACCGCTGAAAATTGAGACTCCGGGCCTTTTCCGCTTCGTATTTCTCGGCCATGACACAGCCCGAGAGCATCAGTCCGCATAGGCCCGCGCTCACCAGCCTCTTCATGAGGCATCCTCTCTTCATATCCTTCTCCTCCTGCTGAAAGAATGTCGCTCTCGGTCACCGGCCACCTTGACAGTCGGAAGGCCGGTTCCGTTCAATGCGGAATCGTTAAGAATAGTGCCGCGGGGCTCTCATTGTCAAAGTGGAAATCCCCGAACCCATTGAAAAGACTGGTTTGACCCACCTTGGGCCCTATGATAGGTTTCCGGTAACTCCTCGTTCGGTCCTGCAGAATATATGTCCACCGATCCCAGTCGTACGGCGCTCCGCTCACAGGTCGTGGATGGGGTCTCGCTCCGACTCGCTCCGCCGATCCAGACCACCCCCGAGTGGATCGGGGAAAAAGACATTCTCAAGCAATTGCTCGCCTGTTGGTTGACCGTCGATCCGCGGGACCTTCCCCTCTCGCCCCGAGTCACCGGCCACCCGGGTATCGGGAAAACCACCCTGGCCATGTCGGCGGCCCGCGAGCGAAAGCAACCGCTCTATATTTTCCAATGCACGGCCGATACGCGCCCCGAAGACCTCCTGGTCACGCCGGTGCTGGCCGAGTCCGGCGCCATCGCCTACCACGCGTCTGCGCTGGTGACGGCCATGCTGACCGGCGGCGTCTGCGTGCTGGACGAGGGCAACCGCATGAACGAAAAGAGTTGGGCCTCCCTGGCGCCACTGCTCGACCACCGGCGCTGCGTGGAGTCGATCGTCGCCGGCATCCAGATCCACGCGCACGACGCCTTTCGCTGCTGCGTGACCATGAACGAGGACGCCTCCACCTATGAGGTCCCCGACTATATTCTCTCCCGACTCCAACCCACGCTCCAGATGGGATTTCCTCGCCGGGACGATGAGCTGGCGATTCTGCGCTATCACCTGCCCTTTGCGCCGGAAGATCTACTGGCCCTCACCGTCCAATTCCTGCAAGAAGCCCATCAGCTCAATCTGGAGTTCTCGGTCCGCGACGGGTTGCACCTGCTCCAATATGCGATCAAACGACTGGCGTTGGACCCCACGCATCCGCTTGCGAAAGACGACGTCTGGCGCGACGCCATCTTGAAAGTCTTGGGCCAAGAGGCGCTCGATCTGCAATCCCTCTCCCGCCGGCGGGCCAGGGCCCTGGGAAATCAGGCGCTGCCTCAGGGCTTGGGAGATTTCTTTTTCGAGAGCGACGATCCGTTGCATCCGGATAAGTAGGGCAAGCCGTCGTCACTAGTCAGAAAGTCGAAGGTTTGAAAGTCAGAATTCACAAGGTCAACAAGTCGGACACTCACAAGTCCAAAGGCACCAAGGTGTGCCATTCTGAGACGACGTCCGCGCTGGCCCTCAAGACGTTCAGACCTTTAGACTTTGGACTTTTGGCAGGCTGCGGAAAAACAGTCATGGCGCCTCGCACTCGTCACAGGCATCGAGATCGCGGATGAGAACCCGTGCCATGCAGGATGCTCGCAAAGGCCGTCGCACCCGCCAGGCGGGTCCCCGGGCCGCAGCAAGCATGTACACGCTGAACGATGAACGCGGAACGCTGAATGGCTTGAGGTTTGAGGATCGAGGGTTGAGGCAACTGCCTCGGACCTCCACCCTCTCCCCTCAATCGTTCCACGTTTCACGTTCATCGCTCATCGTTCATACTCCAGCGTGTCCCCGCTGGCGGACTTTTTCAGCATCCTGTTAGACTATACAATCCCCATGCCCCCTGACACCGACTCCGTCTATCGCCTGTCGCCTGCGATCCGCATTCTTCCCATTCTGCACGGCAGCGGCGACGTGGCCCAAGAGGTACGGGACGCGTTGATCTCGGCGCCTTGCGATTGTCTCGCGATGCCGCTCCCCCCGTCTGTGGAGAACGCGCTCGAACAGGCGATCACACAATTGCCTCGCGTTCACGTCGTGGTCTGTCGCGAAGCGGACCGGCGTGAAGGTCCGACCGCGAGCTATGTGCCGGTCGATCCCTGCCAGCCGGTCATCATGGGGCTGCGCGTGGCGATGGGCGAAGGGATCCCGCGCGCCTACATCGACCGCGAGGTGTCGGTGTTCACGCCCGCCCCCTTTCCCGCACCCGATCCCTTCGCCCTCAAGCAGCTTCGACTGGACCAGTTCGCCGGCGCCTTGCTGCCTTCCATTCCGCCCCCGGCCGAGGGAAGCCCACGACGGGCGCGCATCGACTGGATGGCCTTCCGCCTCCATGAATTGGAACTGGACTATCGCGCGATTGTCTGCCTCTGCCACTTGGCCGACTGGCCGTGGCTCCGCCAAGCCTATCGGGAACGACGTCCCTACGAGATGCCCGAGACGCCCGCGGCCAGACCCGAGGCCCATGCCGTCTCACCTAAGACGCTCTACTTTGTCCTGGGGGAACTGCCTTTTATGACCGAACTGTACGAGCGCCGCCGGGAGGAAGCCCGTTCGGATCGGATGCTGTCGATCGACGGCATCAAGGAACTGCTGCTGGCGTCGCGCGAACGCTACGACCGGGAGCACCGCCGGGCCCAGGTCAAGATCACTCCGCATCTGCTGCAACAGTACTTGCAATACGTCCGCAACATGGCGCTCCTGGATCGACGGCTCACGCCCGACCTCTATACGCTGGTGAACGCCGCCAAACAGCTGGGCGGCGATGCCTTTGCCCTCGCGCTCTTGGAGACCGCGCAGCAGTACGCCTACCAGTCCGACGAGAGCGCGGGACGTCCCGCCGTCTTAGCCGGCATCGAGCAGCTTGAATTTCCGGACGGCGATGTCGTGCAGGCCAAGAATCGCCTCCCGGGCGCGCCGCTGACCTGGCGAAGCCTGACGCTGAAGCCGAAACCGGCTCCCCAACGCCGCCGACAATGGGGCCTGCAATGGAACCCGTTCCGCCAGTGTTCCTGGCCCCCCGAAGACACACGCATCGAGAGCTTTACGAGTCACGTGCGGGAGCAAGCCAAGGCCCTCCTGGGCGCGGACTTGGCGCGCGTGGAGAAGTTTACGACCTCGGTGAAAGACGGTATCGATCTCCGGGAGACCCTGCGCCATTGGCCTGAGCACGCTCGGGGCCGCGCCTCGGCCGCGCAGCCTCGGCTCGAGCTCTACGTCAAAGACATGCCTCCCGCGCGAGGCCGCGTGGAGGTCGTGGTGTTCCTGTTCGAATCGCCCGCCGATCCGGATCGCTTCTCCTGGCAGGCCACCTGGTATGCCGAGCATGAGCAGGAGTCCACGCTTTGCTTCTTCGCCACCCCCTTTCAAGACACGATGATCGGGCCTGGAATCGGCCAATCCGACTATGGCGGCGCGCTGTTTTTGTTTCCCCCGCGGCCCATCCCGGACATTTGGACGGACCCGGCTCTGGCCTTTGCCACCGCGCCGGACGAGCGGCTGGTTGCCGCAGCCCTCCTCCATTCGCAGGAGCGGCACGTCGCGCTGGTGTCGCCCGCGCCGCCGCGGGCCCGGTGGCGCCAATTCGCTCGGCGCATGGGCAAACACCTGGTGTGTCTGCCGCTCCATCGGTTCTCCGGCCAGACCGTCGACCGACTGCGCCGCTTCCATGTGCTGAACGGCCATGAGATCCGAAGCTATGCCGCCAAGTTTATCCAGGAGTGAGGGGCCATCAGCTGTCAGCCCTCAGCCGTCAGCGCAGGACTTGAACGGATCGGAATAACACTGAGTCTCGCCTATGGGAACTCCCGACCGAGCGGAGGCGGCCAAGCGGATCGACGCGCTGCGGGCCGAGATCCGCCGGCATGACCACTTGTACTATGTGAAGGATCGGCCGGTGATCTCCGACGCCGCCTACGACCGGCTCTTTCGTGAACTGGAGAAGCTCGAAGCCGCCCATCCCGACCTGGTGACCGCCGACTCGCCGACCCAGCGGGTCGGCGCGCCTCCGTTGGGCGAACTCGTCAAGGTGCCGCACGAGCGCCCGATGCTGAGCCTCGACTCCCTTCTCGACCGAGCCGATGTCCTCGCCTTCGACAAGCGGATGAAAAAGGAACTCGGCCAGGAGGACATCGAGTACACCGTGGAGCCGAAGTTCGACGGGCTGTCGGTCGAGCTCGTCTACGAGGAGGGCCGGTTCGTGCGGGGCGCCACCAGAGGAGACGGGATGTTGGGGGAAGACGTGACGCTCAACCTCCGCACGATCCACTCCCTGCCCCTGCACCTGCTCCCGGAGGCCGCCCCGCCGGCGCGCGTGGTCCTTCGGGGGGAAGTCTATATGCGGCTTCCCGATTTCCACACCCTCAACCGACGGATCACCGAGCGGGGGGAAGAAGCGTTTGCCAATCCGCGCAATGCCGCCGCGGGCGCGTTGCGTCAGTTGGACTCGAGGATCACGGCCGAACGGCCCCTGGTCGTCACCTGCTACGAGATCATGGGCGCGTCAGGGCCCTTGCCGCCGACCCACTGGGACGAATTGGAGTCTCTGACGCGGTGGGGGCTGCCGGCGCCCATGCAGCGGCAACGTTGCGCCCACATCGAAGACGTGCTCATGTTCCACGCGCGCATGGAAGCGGAGCGCGATCGGCTTCCCTTCGAAATCGACGGCCTCGTCGTCAAGGTCAACCGGCGCGACTGGCAGGCCCAATTGGGCGAAAAGTCCCGCAGCCCCCGCTGGGCCATCGCCTTCAAGTTCACGCCGCGGAAGGAAATCACGAAGATTCAGGACATCGTGGTCTCGGTCGGGCGCACCGGCGCCTTGACACCCCTGGCCCTCCTGACGCCGGTCGAAGTGGGCGGTGTCACCATCAGTCGCGCCACCCTGCACAACGCGGATGAGGTCGCCCGGAAAGATGTGCGGGTGGGCGATACCGTCAAAGTCGAACGGGCCGGCGACGTAATCCCGGCCATCGCGGAGCGCGTGCCGATACCCGGCGAAACGCGGGGAGTCCCTTTCCAGATGCCAGACCACTGTCCGGTCTGCGGCTCGGCCGTCGGCCGCGACGGCGCCTACTACTACTGCACGGGGCAGGCGGCCTGTCCGGCGCAACTCCGCGGAGCGCTGCAACACTTCGCCTCGAAATCCGCCCTCAACATCGACGGCCTCGGTGAGAAAACGGTGACCCAGTTGTTGGAGGCGGGATTGGTGCAGCGTCTTCCCGATCTTTTCACGCTGACCAAGGACCAGTTGCTGCCGCTCGACGGGTTCGCCGATCGGTCGGCCTCGCTCCTCATCGAGGCCATCGACCGCAGCAAGCAGGTCTCGCTGGACCGCTTCCTGGTTGGGCTCGGCATCCGGCAGGTGGGACAGCATGTCGCCAAAGTGCTCGCGCGCCGTTTCGGCACGATCGAGGCGATCATGGCCGCGGACCGGGCCACGTTCGAATCCGTCCATGAGATCGGGCCGGAGATCGCCGCCAGCCTCGAATCGTTCTTCCAGGAATCCCACAATCGCCAAGCGGTCGCGCGCATGCGGCAGCTCGGGCTGCAGATCGCCGAGACCCCTCTCGCGCCCACGCAGGCACAGGTCCTCGACGGCAAGACCTTCGTCTTCACCGGGGGGCTGCAGCGCTATTCGCGCGATGAAGCGAAACGGCGGGTGGAAGCCTTGGGCGGACGCGCGGTCTCCAGCGTCAGCACACAGACGGACTACGTGGTCGCCGGCGCCGACGCCGGCGCCAAGCTCGAGCAGGCGACCAAGCTGGGCCTGCGCGTGCTCACGGAGGAAGAATTTACGAGATTGCTGAACGAGGCGGCAGGCGGAACGGCGCCTACCTAGCGGTCGCCACTTCGCCGGAAGGCTCCGGCACGGCGACAGCGGCTTGGGGATCCGACCCAACCGACGGCTTCTCTTCCTTGTAGATCATTACGCTCTTGATGGACCGCGGATCCGCGTCGTGAATGACCAGCCGGCACTGGTTCATCGTGACTTCCTCCCCGACCGACGGAATCCGCCCGAGATGGTCCTGCAGCAGCCCGCTGACCGTTCCCGACTCCACTCCGAGATCGACCTTGAGAAATTCGTTGATCCGGCGGACTTCCGTGCGGCCGTGGACGAGGATTTGATTCTTCGCGATCCGCTTGATCAGTTCTTCCGTCACGTCGGTTTCATCCAAGATCTCGCCGACCACTTCCTCGATCAGGTCTTCGAGCGTAATAACGCCCATGACGCCGCCGAATTCGTTGACCACGATCGCCATGTGCCGTTTTTCCTGCTGGAATTGCTTCATGAGGTCGTCGGCCCGCTTGCCGCTGGGCACGAACAGCGGCGCTTGGGCGATCTCCTTGAGCCTGACGCGGTCGTTGCCCTTCGCCAGATCCATCAATGCCCGGGACTTGTAGAGGATGCCGGTGATATTGTCGAAACCCCCGTCATAAAGCGGAATGCGGGAATATTTCGACTTGAAGAGCTGCTCCTGGGCATCCCGCAACATCAGATTGCCATCGAGCGCAAAGACATAGATGCGCGGCGTCATCGCGTCTTCCGCCGTCAGATCGTTGAGCTGGAAGACGTTGCGGATCATCTTGACCTCTTCGGTCTCGATGACGCCGGCCTTGCCGCCGACATCCAACATGATCTTCAGTTCCTCCTCTGTCACGAATGGGACCGTGAGCCCCTTTCCGCCGGTCAGTTTGGCAATCAGCGGTTCCATCACGAAGAGGACCGGGGAGAGCAGGGACTCGATCCAGAAGACGGGATAGGCCATGGTCAGAGCCACAGACACCGCGTGCTTGGCGGCCAGGGTTTTGGGGACGATATCCCCGAAGATCAGCAGCATGAAGGTCAGGATTCCGGTGGCGATCGCCACGGCCTCCGAGCCGAAGAAACGGATCGTGAGGATCGTCGCCCAGGAGGCGGCGCCGATGTTCACCAAGTTGTCGCCGATCATGATCGTCGACAGGAGCCGCTGGGGATTGCTGCGCAGTTTGAGCGCCAGGGCGGCACGGCGGCCCCCTGTCTCGGCCAGGGCTTTCAGTCGAGGCTCATTGACGGAGAAGAAGCCGATCTCTGCGGCGGAGAACACCGCCGACAGCACGATCAAGCTCCCCAATATAAGGAGATCCATAAGTCTTTCTTTTTAAATTAGAGACGTCCCCTCGCCGCAGCGTCCACCACGGCAAGAGGATTCAAGTTGTCGCACAGGACCGTCTCGCTTGTGCCTCGCTTCCCTCGGGCAGGGGTCCTGGTCGCACTCAACGGGAGAATCGGGGGAGTCATCTGTAGGCCGGAACCAAGACTACATCTATCATACTGGCCACTCCCCTGCAAGAATTTGGGGGAAACCTGCGACTTCCCAATCACTTACGGGGCTGGCTGATGCATCTCAAGACACCGGCTTCACTGCAATGGCCGAGGCAGACAATCGCGCGAGAGGCACGTGATGGGAGATTTTTCCCGTTCTTCTCAATTACTTGATGTATTTCAATGATCGTATTGATTATATTGACTGTTTCATTGCTCGACTAGAATACGAAAGCCTACCGAATGGGCATCGCCCCCTCTCCCATCGGATTGCGGAATCTTGCGACGACATCCTATTGTACTCGTACTATTCTGGCCTCCGTCTGCACCCAGCCGCCCGCTCAGAGAGAGGTGGCTGGCGGCGGTGGATTTTCCTGTCTGCGGAGGTCTCGACTCGCTGTTGGGGCCTCCGCAGCCCGTCCGGCAAGTTGGAACATTCGGTAGCCTGATTCACTGTGGCATGAATTCGATGCCGACGCGACAGACCCCATCGGCATACTTCCTCGTCGCCGACGACCGCGCTGACGTCGTGAAGGACCTCACGATCGCGCTGCGTGGGTTTTTCGCGGAGTGCCTGGTTGAAGCCGCCTACTCGCGTCAGGATCTCGCCTATGTCGCCTCTCGGCGGGATTGGGATATTACCGTCGTCCAGGAAGATCTGCTCGAGCCACCGGCCCAAAGCCTTTCGGATTTGCGCCGCCATGCTCCTCAGAGCACGATCCTGGTGCTCGGCGAACGGGATGACTGGCAGTGGGCGCAGCGCATGCTGAGCCACGGAGCCGATTCGTACCTCTGCCGAACCTCTCCCTCCTTTCCCTCGCAACTCCTGATCACTTCCCGGCTGCTGCTGGAGCGGCGACAGCTGGCCACGCGGCTGGAACGTTCGGAACATTATCTCGGCCTGATCGAACAGCTCTCGGACGTCGTCTATGAGCTGGATGCGATGGGCCGGTTCCTCCATGTCAGCCCCGCCATCACTCCCCTGCTGGGCTATCAACCGCTGGAGCTGATCGGCCAACCCTACACGGTCCTCGTGGCCGGGGAAGATCAAGCACAGGCCGCCGGCCGTCTCAACGAACGGCGGACCGGCGACCGCGCCACCCGGCACTTCAGCCTCCGGATGCTGGGCAAACAGCCCGGAGCCGCCTCCGCGACGCCGGTCCCGGTCGAATTGAGCGCCACGGGATTGTACGGGCCTCAGCAGGAATTCCTCGGTACCGTGGGGCTCCTCAAGGATGCCAGCCGGCTCATGAGCGAACGCGAGCGCGCGCAACAGTTGGAGCAACAGTTGCGCCACAGCGAGGACGTCCGTCAGGAGAATCTGTCGCTCCGACAACAAACGGAGCGCTATCGCGCCTCGCTGAGCCAGGTTTCGACCGAAGCCCAGGCGCTGATGTCCACACTCGGGGCCCTCCAGCTGGAACCCCGGCTGGCTCGCCTGCACGAGGAGAGCGCGCGGGCGCTGGAAGGCGCGCCTGCGAAGGCAATCCCCCTGCATGGCGCGGTACCTCCCACAGCGGAGCGCCCGGCTGCCGCCTCATCATCGCCGCCGGCCGCGCCACAGCCCCAACCGGCGCCGTTGCCGATTCCGGAGCCCCCTGTTGTCCCGCCGCCGGCCGTCCCCACCGATCGGCGCCGCGCGCCACGGCTCGCCTGCGCGCTGCCGACCAAGCTGCAGTGCGAGGGCCAGACCTGGGAAGGCGTCACGCGCGACATCGGTCTCGGCGGCCTCATGGTGACGGTCTTGGATGACGTTGAGGCGAGACAATCGCAGGCGGTGCAAGTCTCCCTCAACAGCGACATTGGGATGTTTGAACTGCGGGGCGCTATCCGGGCGATCCGGGAGTGGGACCGGTCCGAGCACACCGGCGGCAGCCGTCCGGCGCTCGGGCTCGCGATCGAATTCGGGCCCTTCGGTCCCTACGAAGAGCAGATCCTCGGCTCGATGATCCAAGGCCTGACCGAACAGTCCATCCAACTTCAGGCCAGCATCACGCTGCTCCCGGAGGAGCGGGAATCGCCGACGGGCCGGTCCGAGCACTTGCATCATGAAGGGGTCGAGGAGACGGAGGACCGGCCCCGTTTGGGCGCTCCCGGCACAGGCTTGTCGCCCGAGCGGCGACTCGACGAACGGGCGAAGGCGACCCTGCAGATTCGGTTCGAGCCCTGCGGCCCGCCGATCGCCCTCTCGCCCCTCTCCGGTCGGACGGCCGATGTCTCGGTTTCCGGCTGCTGCCTCACGCTGCAGGCGCCCGGCGGGCTGGTGGGGCTCCGCGGACGCGTGACGTTCCTCCCGCAACCGGCCGGCTCCGCGAGGGGAAAACCGAATCGGCACGCGATCACGGTCCTCGCCGACGTGCTCTGGACGGCGCCGGATACGATGACACCCGCCGCGCTGCGGGATCCCGGCCCTCCGCCCTCGCGCGTCGGAGTCCGCTTCCTCCATGTGGACCGCGACAGCGAGCAACGGCTGCGGGATCTCATGGCGCGGCTGCTCCCCAACGGCGACGCCGATATAGTCACGGTCACGGCCGAGGGCGCCAACGACGCGGGACAGCGGATCGCCATCGTCCACGATCATCCCCGCAAACCGCTTCCCGCCGGTTCGCCGGCCGTGATTCTCGCGCCGGGATTCGGCGAAACCAAGCGCGAGTGGATCGAGCTGGCGCATTGGCTCTGCATGAACGGTTTTCATGTGCTGCGGTACGACCACACCTCGCACGTCGGCGAGAGCGACGGCCCCATGGAGCGCACGACTCTCGGGGCGATGCGGCAGGACCTTCGGAGCGTGATCGACCTGGCCGAACGGCTGCTTCCCGCCAGCCCGCTGGCCGTCATCGGCCATAATCTGTCCGGACGGGTGGCGCTCAAGGTCGCCGCCGCGGATCCGCGGATCAAGCTGTTGGTGCTGCTGGGCTGCGTGGTCGATTTGCAGTCCACGCTCCACGCCGTCCATCAGGAGGACCTCATCGCCGCCTATCGAACCGGCGTCCGCCTGGGACGCACCAACTTGCTCGGCTTTACGATCGACGCCGACCGCTGGCTCGGCGACGCCATCAGCGGGAACTTCTGCACACTCGCGGAAACCATCTCGGATGCCGAATCGGTCCAGGCGCCGGTGATATTTCTAGCCGCCGAGCAAGACCCCTGGGGCCCGCTCGCCGGGTTGAAATCCTTGCAGAATGCCTTACAGTCCAACCTCCGCCAGCTGTCGCTGCTCACGGCCGCGCCGCGCCAGTTGCGTGACGATCCCCGGACCTCACGCGCCTTTCACCGGCAGCTCGTCTCTTGTTGTCTGGAACGCTTCTACCCGTTGGCGCCCAAGGGCCAGGTCACGGTCGCCGAACCGCTCCCGGCGATCCGCCAGGCGGAACGGGAACGAGTTCGTGCCCGGCAGCGCCACAGCTTGGCCAAGCTTGATCTGGTTGACTTCTGGCAGACGTATCTGGATCATTTCCATCAGGCGGCGCGGTCGTCCGACTTCTGGCACCTCTACGATCATCTCTACCGGCTCCTCGGGACGACCGACAAGGGCGGCACGATCCTGGATGCCGGTTGCGGCCACGGCGAGTTCGGAATGCTGTTATCGCTCAACCATGCCTACCGCCATCGGGCCGCGGCCGGAGGAACGCCCTGGTCCACCACCTACGTCGGACTGGACGTGGTGCCGGCTGCCTTGCAACAGGCCGGGCAGCAACTCGCGCTCGTCGCCGACGAAATCAAAAGCCAGTTCCCCACCTCCCAGTACCCGCACGTGTTGATTCGGTCCGCGTTGACGGCCGGCGACCTCGATCAACCGCTTCCCTTTCGGAACGGACAATTCGATCGGATCGTGTGCAATCTGACGCTCTGTTTTCTCCGCGACCCGGTGGGCGCGCTGCGCGAGATGGTGCGCGTCTTGACGCCCGGAGGGCGGTTGGTCGTCTCCGTCCTCACCCGACATGCGGATCTGTCGCCCTTCTTCGCCGCCCAGATGCAGCGCGCCGTTCGTCCAGAAGATGCCGAGAGCGCCCGCTGGCTTTGGACGCAGTGGGGCGTGATCCGCGAAGCGGAAGCCAACGGCGTCTTCCGGTTTTTCGATCGACAGGAGTTGATCCGCTTGTTCAAGGCCTGCGGGACCCCCCGTCCACGTCTGTATCCGGCGCTGGGCGAACAGGGCGTAATCGTGGTGGCCGAAAAATCCTTGCGGTCCACCTGATCGAGACATCGATGCCCATGGACTCAGGGCCCGGCACTCTCATCGGCTTTCTCTCCGCCCTGGGCGCGGCCTCGGACCGACCGGCGTTGGGATCCGTAATCGTCCGGCAGCTGGCGGCTCTCGCCGCGGCCAAGACGGCGCTCTTGTACGTCCTTGACGACGAGGGACGCCGGTATCTGCCGCTGGCCGCCGAGGGCCCGGCGCCCGACGCCCCGCCGGCGATCCCGGTCGGCGTCGAATGGGATCGGCTCGGCGCGGCGCCGCCGACCGAGCCGATCCTCTGCGCCTCTCTGGGCGAGGCCGCCTCCCGTTTTCCCCCAGAGACGACATCGCTGCTCCCCCTATCCGCCCGAGGCCGCCTGTTGGGATTTTGCCTCTTGAGCTCGCCGATTCCCTCCGACAAGCAAGGATCTGTTCAACTCGAACGGCTGGCGCTCGCGGGATGCTGCGCATCGCTCGCATTGGACAATCATGTCCTGTGGAACGAATCCCGCCAGACGCGGCGCCTCATGCGCCGCAGCGACCGAATGCGGTCGGTGGAGACGATGGCCGCCGGCTTCGCGCACGAGATTCGGAACCCCCTCACCTCCATCAAGACGTTCATCACCTTGGCGCCGGATCGCCGCCACGACGCCGACTTCATGGCTCGATTCAGCCAGGTGGCGGCGGAAGATGTCGAACGGATCGAGCGCCTGATCAAAGAGATTCTCGACTACGCGCGCACGTCGCCGCCCGCATTCGCGCCGGAAGACCTCAACGAAGTCGCGGCGGCCAGCGTCCATTTCCTGGAGTTGACGGCCCATGATCGGGCGATCGAGATCACCAAGCGCTTCGACGGCGGACTGCCGCCCATCCCCATGGATCGCCACCAGATCCAGCAGGTGCTGATGAATCTATTCCTGAATGCCATCGACGCGATGCGGGGGCGTCCGGGCCGGTTGTCGCTCACGACGCGCCGCCTCCGGAAACACGGGACGGAAGACTGGGTTCAGCTGACGGTGGAGGATACCGGCTGCGGGATTCCCGCGGAGGCGCTGGAGCATATCTTCGATCCCTTTTACACCACCAAGCATGAGAGTCCCGAGCGGGAGGGGACCGGCCTGGGCCTCGCCATCGCCCAACATATTGTCCGAGACCATCGCGGCTACATCGAGGTCGTCAGCGAGCCGGGTAAGGGCACGACCTTCACAATTAACCTCCCGGTGCATCCTCCCGCTCCGCTGTCGGCTCCGGTCGCGGAGCGCCGGCGGGAACAACGGACCACCGAACGGTAGAACTCCCGCCCCCTCGCACCACTGTCTCCCCTCTCACGCGCCACGCCGGCAGTCTCGCCCATCTTGACAATTAGGTAGAATCCGCGTATGTATGTCCCCTCTGGTCATTCACCACAATGATAGAACAACCTATGCAACCGACCGTGCTGATCATCGAGGATGAAGCCGGCCCCCGCAACGCCCTCTCGGTGATCCTCCGTCCCTTTGCGACGGTCCTCACGGCCTCCCACGGACAGGCGGCCCTCGAACAATTGGCGGCCAACCCGGTCGACCTCGTGACCCTGGATCTCAAGCTGCCGGATCGAGGCGGGCTGGACCTGCTCCGCGACCTTCGCATGATCCGGCCCGAAGTCGAAGCGATCGTCATCACCGGATTCGGCAGCCTCTCCTCGGCGGTCAGCGCCTTCCAGTTGGGCGCCGCCAGCTATCTTCTGAAACCCTTCAATGTCGCCGAATTGGTCGCGATCATGCACCGGACGATCGCGAAGAAACGGCGGCTCGATATGCTCCGACAGTTCCTCTCCCATTCCGGCGCCCAATTGGCCTCGGAACAGGATGCGCCCGCCGCCTGGATCGCGTTGTTGGAACGCCATCGACAGATGGTACCGGCGGAGGAGCAGGACGTGGTCCCCACGCCGGGTTTTTCAGACTTTTCAGGGTTGCTGACCGAGGTCTTGGAGGCGAGAAGCCGCGCCCTCTTCGCCCATGCTTGCCGCGTGGGCTACTATGCCGCGCTCGTGGCCCAACAGATGGAACTGTCGGCGCAGGACCGGCGGACGCTCAGCCTCAGCGCCTTTCTGCACGACGTCGGCGTGGTGGCGCTCCCGATCCGGTTGTCTCCTTCGCCCTGGGCCTTCGAAGAGTGGGAAGCCTCAGCCAATCGGCATCAAGACTTGGGCGCCCGCATCGCTCTCGCCACTCAGCTCGGCGAGGAGGTGGCGGGGGTCATCCGGGGCCACTGCGCGGCCCACGGTGATGACAGGCTGGCCGTCCTCTCCCGTATCGTCGGCCTCTTGGAGACCTTTGATCAACTGGTGGTCATTCACCCGGATGGGAGCGAGGCGGGCTTCCACCATGCGGTGGAACAGCTCAAGACTCAGGCGGGCTCGCCCGTCGATGCCGGCGTCGTGGAGACCGTCGTCCGGGCCCTGGCGGGAGTCGGCCCTAGTTGCGCCGCCCAGGCCGCATCGGTGCGCACGGCCACGCTCGCGTCCTAGCTACTTGCCCCGCTGCGCCGATTCGATCATCTCCGCCGCCGTCTCTCGCACCGCCTTCGTGATCTCCGTTCCTCCCAACATCCGCGCGACTTCCGCTTGATGGCCCTCCTCATCCAGACATCGGATCTGGGTCACGGTGCGCCCCTTGCTCGCCTTTTTCTGAATGAGGAGATGGACATCGGCTTGCGACGCGATCTGGGGCAGGTGCGTGATGCAGAAGACTTGATGATAGGTCGCCAGCGCCTTGAGCCGACGCCCCATCACGGCGGCGACCGCCCCGCCCACCCCCGCATCGACCTCGTCGAAGATCAGCACGGGAACGCGATCCGTCTCGGCCAGGACGGACTTGATCGAGAGCATGACGCGGGACAGCTCTCCGCCGGAGGCCACTTTCGCCAGCGGCATGGCCGGCTCTCCAGGATTGGCGGAGAACAGAAACTCCACCCGGTTCGGTCCGGACGGCCCATAGGCCTCGGCCCCCTCTTGCACGCGCACCTCCGCGTGAAAATGCGTCTGCCCCATCTTCAGGGCGGCCAGTTCCTCTCCGACGCGCGCCTCGAGTTTTTTGGCGGCCTTGACTCGCTCCTTGGTCAACCTGTCGCCCAATTGTCTTACCTTGGCCAACGTCTCATCGACCGCCGTACGCAACGCGCACAGACGCTGGTCGCTCTGGTCAAGTCCGGCCAGTTGCTCCGCGAGGACCTGCTGGCGCTCCAGTAAGGCCTCGACGGTGCCCCCATACTTCCGCTTCAGCCGCTGAATGAGATCCAACCGCTGCTCCACGCGCTGCAGCCGTTCACCGTCCTGTTCCAAACCCCGCGTGAAGGCTTGCACCTCGCGAGCCAGGTCGCGGAGCTCGACCGCCGTTCGCTCGCAGAGCTCGTCCCAACTCCGCAGGCTCTCATCGATGCCGATGAGTTCGCGGAGGAGGGGCCTGGCTGCGGACAACCGGCTCACCGCGGCGCCTTCCTCCCCATAGAGCAGATCGTAGACGAGCTGCCCCAGTTCTCCCAGTCGTTGCGCATGCGCCAGACGTTGGCGCTCGACGGTCAAGGTCCGCTCTTCGTTCGACTCGATGGCGGCCTCGGTCAATTCATGAGATTGGAATCTGAGCAGCTCCTCCTGTTGCCGTTGCTGCTCGGTGAGCCGCAGGCATTCGTCCAATTCCTGCCGACAGGTCCGCCACTGGGCATAGGCCCGGCCATAGTCTTCCCGCAAGGTCCCGAGCCGCCCGAAGGCATCGAGGATCTCCAGCTGCGCCTGCGCCGAGAGCAACGACTGCTGGTCATGTTGGCCATGGATATCCACCAGGCTCCCCGCCAGCATCTGGAGCATCTGCACCGTCCCCAGATGCCCGTTCACGGTGACCCGGTTCCGGCCGGCGCGAGACACCACGCGGCGGATCGCCAGTTCCGTCTGTTGGGGGTCCAGCACGCCGGATTCACGGAGGCCCGGCACAAGGGGATGGTCGGCCGGAAGGACAAACATGCCCTCTACGACGGCTTCCTCCGCCTCCGCCCGAATGAGATCCAGGGACGCGCGGCCTCCGACCAGCAGGGCGATGGCATCGACGATGATGGATTTTCCGGCGCCGGTTTCGCCGGTCAGGATATGAAACCCGGATCGGCACTCGAGACTGAGCTCATCGATCAGCGCAAGGTTTCTGATCCGGAGCGCAGCCAGCATAGTGCCGACGGACAGGTCCGCTCAACCGGAGGACGCGCCGGGCCGCCGCGGACAGCCTCAGCAGCGCACGTCCCCCTCCAGCCCAACGATCAGGCCGTCGCAGACGTTTTGGACAGGAATGAGTCGATGACTTCTTTGAACGCGCGCTTCGGCCGGGCGCCGATGAGTTTTTCGACGACTTGGCCATTCTTGAAAAACAAGATCGTCGGGATGCTCATCACCTGATAGCGCCCAGCGATCTCAGGATTCTCGTCGGTGTTGAGTTTCATCACCCGCACTTTGCCGGCATACTCCGTCGCCAGCTCGTCGATGATCGGCGCCACCATCTGGCAAGGCCCGCACCACACCGCCCAGAAGTCCACCATGACCAGCTCGGTAGCCTTCATCACTTGCGCCTCCCATCCCGCCGAATCGACTTTAATCGCTTGACCCGCCACAAACAGCCTCCTTCGTTGTCCGACCTCTCCGATCGAAAACAGTGCGAGCGCATCGTAACGTAGGGTCTAGACACTGTCAACCTAGGCGCCAAGCCGATTTTCTCGGACAGATGCTCGTGTCCGGACGAGTCAAGGGGCGGCCGCCCGTCACCAATTCCACTCGTCCGGCACCCCGGCCCACCAATGGTCCGGATGGGCCGCCCGCCAGGCCGTTTGCAATTTCCACAGCCGGTTGACCGCCTCCTTGTCGAGCCGAGCGGCCATGGCCGCCGCTACATCGGACTGCCGTCGCGCTCCGTCCTGAATCATCTCCTTGGCGATGCGCGCCAACACCTCCGGCGGGTCGATCAGGTCCTGCGTCCCGCTCGTCGTCAGGCTCCGATACAGTTGCTCGATCGGCACCCACTGATCCGCTTTCGCGAGATGCTCCACGTAGCCATCAAGGGCCTGATACACATAGGTCAGAGAGACATAGGCGACGACGGTGGGCGCCTCGTCGATTTCCCGTTGGCAGGCGTCGATCGCGCGCCGGTAATCGCCGGCGGCCAGGTACACCTTGGCGCGTCTGAGGTGGTCGCGACCCCGTTCGGCGGATTGCGCATCGATCGGCCCGATGGCCCAGGCCCCACAGAATGCCAGGAGCAGCACCGCAAACACCCATCGCGGGCGCGACGGATGCCTGACCGCGCACAGACCAACCGCCGACAGGCTGAGCCGACTCTCGCTGCTCATCGAAGGCTCCTCTTGACTACGGATGATCCCCCATGGCATTGGTACCCTACACATCGTCGCAGCACATCACGGGCGGAGGACCACGATGGATCGCGCCTACGTCCTGATCAACGTGCTTCCGGGACAGACCAACAACGTCGTCAAGGCTCTCGGGGAGATCAAGGAGATCAGGACGATCGATCCTTGCTGGGGCAAGCCCGATATCTTCGCCTTGGTGGAAGTGCCCGATCAAGATGCTCTGAGCACCTTGGTGCTCGCCAAAATTCATGCAATCGAAGGAGTCGCGCAGACCGACACGCACCTTGTCTATCGACTTAAGAAATAGGCGATTAGGAGCGGCCGGGCTGCTGGTCCTGCTCTGCGGGCTTGCCATAGGCTGCGCCGAAGTGGTGACGCCGTTGGGCCCGGGCGCCGCCGAGGCGCGCTACGCCGCTCCGCGCGATCGGGTTAAACAAGCCGTCATCACGGTCCTCACGGCCAACGGCTACACCGTGGACGACCATGCCGCCGGCACGCAACTCCAAACCGGCTATCGGGAAGAGATCCGGTCCATCACCAACTGGCTGGTCGTCGCTCGATTCGGCATCACCCGGAGCCGAGTCCGGGTGGACCTCTCGGATGAACCCCAACAGACAACCACGGTCAAACTCGAAGTGCTCCACGATTCCAAAGATGGCCTCTTCTCCTCCTGGGGCAGTGGCGACATTCCCCTTCCTCAGTCGCCCGATACCTTACTTCAACTCATCAAGCACGAGCTGGGCCTGCTGTAGAGACGATTAGCCGCCTGCGGGCGGCGCCTCTCCCGGTTCATCACCCAGATCGATGCCGAACCGTTCCGCCATGCGATAGAGCGTCCGCCGATCGATCCCCATGATCTTGGCGGCCTTCACCTTGTTCCCGCCCGTTTCT
>CAYZTJ010000018.1:0-9774 GCA_964481215.1 uncultured Nitrospira sp.
AGGGGCTCCAGGCCAAGGCCTGGAGCCCCTTTTCCTCCGAATCGTTATTCTTCATCGGCCCAATCACCTGGCGTCCCAGTCACTTCTCCGATCCCTTGACCGTCCGCTTACTGAGGTGTACGATCCTACACCTTAGGAGGTGTAGACCATGCGCACCAACATCGTGCTCGACGACGATCTCCTCAGAGAAGCCTTCCGGTACGCCCGCGTCAAAACGAAACGAGAGCTGGTCGAGCAGGCACTCCGCGAGTTCGTCGATCAGCATCGCCGACTCGATGTCAGAGAAATCAAAGGAAGCGTTCGAATCAGGCGGGGCTATGACCACAAGAAATTGCGCGTCGGGGCCGCCTGACTGTGTATCTGATCGACACTTCCGTCTGGCTTGATTTCTTCCGGAATAGGCGAAACTCCGCCGTTCTCCAGTTTGAGCATCTCCTCGACCAAGGTCTCCCCTTTGGAATTACTGCACTCATCTACCAGGAAGTGCTGCAGGGAGCCGCAAGGGAAGAGGACTTCTCACGACTTACCGCCTACCTGGGCACGCAGCGTTTCTATCATCCTCTTGATGCAGTAGACAGCTACCGCAAGGCGGCAAATCTCTACTTTGTGTGCCGGCGTCAGGGGGTCACGATTCGCAGTACCGCGGACTGCCTCATCGCTCAGGTGGCCATCGAACACCGCCTCATGCTGCTCCACAACGACCGTGACTATGTCCGCCTCGCGACCGTGGTCAGCGCCTTGAAGCTTGCCTCATCTCCGGACGCATGAGCGTCGTTCGGTCGAATCATTGTGGTGGCGGATGGGGCGATCCTCACCAGGCTTCACGCCCACGCCAAGGGGTCCGCTGGTTTGGGCTTCTCCTCATCGTTCTCCTGGCCACTCCTACATACGGTGGGGATAGGGAGGAAGGGGCTTATCTCGCCCAACTTCTCGCCCAGACTCGACAGGATAAAATGGCGCAGGACCGCTACTGGCACCTCCTGCTGCATTACCGTCCGACCCTCCTCGGACGCGTGACCAGCGAACAGGACGATCCGGGGTTTTTCCTCGCCCCCGATGGGAAAACGAGCCCTCAGGCGGAACTGGACGCCACCCTCGCCGCGTTCTTCTCGGACGCGCTGGTTGGGCGTTCCAAGCAACCCGCTCAATGCGCCTTCGTGGCGCGCTACCATTGGCTGAAGGAGCAGCTCAAGTTCGATGAGTCCCGACTCCCGCCCCAGCGCTGTGAGCGCTTCGAACGCTGGGCTGAAGAGTTCAACACAGACGCCATCAGCCTGATCTTTCCGACGGCCTACATGAACAACCCCGCCTCCATGTTCGGCCACACGTTCTTGCGCTTGGACCAGCGCGGGCAAACCGAGCAGACGCGACTCCTCGCCTACACGATCAACTATGCGGCCGAAGTCCCGCCCGATGCCGGCATCGAGTATGTCTACAAAGGCCTCTTCGGCGGGTATCAGGGGTTCTTCTCCACCATTCCGTACTACCTGAAGGTGCGGGAGTACCGTGACTTTGAAAACCGCGACATCTGGGAGTATCGCCTCAATTTCACGGCACCGCAGATCCGGCGGCTCTTGCTGCACGCGTGGGAGCTCGGCAACGCTTCCTTCGATTACTACTTTTTCAAGGAAAACTGCTCCTACCATCTCCTCTCTCTGCTGGAGGCAGCCGAGCCGACTCTCTATCTGACCGATCGCTTCTCCTATTGGACCGTGCCCTCCGACACGCTCCGCGCCCTGATCGACCAGCCGGGGCTGGTGGGCCAGGTGGCCTACCGGCCCTCTCGAAGTACAGTGATTGCTCGAAAACGGGCGACGCTCTCGCCGGAAGAGGACCCATGGCTGCACCGGCTGATCGCAGACCCAACGGTCGCGCGCTCCCCGGAGTTCGCCGGCCTCTCACGCGAGCGGCAAGCCTTCTTGCTGGACGTGGCCTCCGACTATCTCCTGTACAAAAGTGAAACGGATCGCGAGCAGGCGGCGCCCTTGAAGACACGGAACCAGCAGATTTTGACGGCTCGAAGCGCGCTTCGCATTCCGTCGCCCCCCTTTGCCATTCAGCCGAGCAGCGGATCTCCCGACCAAGGCCATGAGAAAACACGGGCAGGGATCGGATTCGGCTGGCGGCAAGATGAACTCTTCGAGGAGATCAACTGGCGCGGGGCCTATCATGATCTGCTCGATCCGGAAGCCGGTTACACCCCCAACGCCCAGATCGAACTCCTCGGCCTCGCGGTGCGTCACTACGAACGGCGGAACCAAGTCCGGCTCGAGCGGTTTACGTTTGCCAACGTCTTATCGCTCTCTCCTGTCGACCGGCTTTTCTTCAGTCCGTCCTGGAAGGTCAGCGCAGGTCTGCAGACGGTCCGGCAGGAGCGCGCGGGGGTCTCCTGCCGCTACTGCAAGAATGGCAACTTCAACGGTGGGCCCGGCCTGGCGGTGCAAACCGAGTGGTTCCGGCGGGAAGTCTGGTTTGGGTTCGCGGAAGTCGACGTGAATGTGAGCCCGGCTTATGCCTACGATCACCGGGCCGGGGGCGGCGGCACGCTGGGCTTCTACGCGGATCTGACCGATCGCTGGCGGCTGCTCGCCTCAACGACCTATTTGCACTTTCCGCTCGGCGAACGCTCCGACGACTGGCGCGCCACGGTCCAGCAACGCGTCACCCTGCAGAAGAACCTGGCGATTCGAGGGGAGTTCAATCACCGCCGCCACGACAACGAAGCCCTGTTCACGGTTCAAGCCTACTTTTGAATCAGGCGCTTAGCCCACGCAATCAGCCAACGCGGCACGAAAGGCTTCACCCTCTGAAACATCCGGCCGACGAAATCGCTGGAATCCGCCGCATAGAAGTCCCGTTTCCAGGCGTGCGCAGTGAGCTGCCGCATCGCATCCTCGCTCAAGAGCCGCCCATCTGATACGGCCGCATTCTCTCGAACATGCGCAACCGTGCGCATCCCTGCGAGCACTGTCGTGACCGCGTTCGGGGTTAGGCAATATCGAAGTGCCAGCTCTGGCATCGCCTGCGCCTCCGTGCCCAGAAGCGATTGCAACTCCTTGACGCGTTGATTCACCTCGCATTTTCGCTGTCCTCCAAAGTACGTGTTTCTGAAGTCCCATCTCGGAAATGTCGTGTCCGGCTTGATTTCACCGGTCAATCCGCCTTCATCGAACGGACATCGCACCAAGATCCCGACTCCATGCTGTGCACAGGCAGGGAACAGCGCCTGGGCCGGTGAAGGGTCAAAGATATTGTAGATCACTTGGACTGCATCAATGAGTCCACTCCTCACGAGTCGCAGACCCGAGTCAGGATCGTAGTTATTCAAGGAAACTCCGATGGCTCGAATTTTCCCTTGGTCTTTCAACTTCTTCAGCGTCTGCAACCAACTGAGATCGTCGAACCACTCATCGCGCCATGCATGTAATTGCATAAGATCAATCCACTCGAGCCTCAAGTTTCTCAGGGATTGCTCTGTAGAGGCGACCACATGCCGCTCCGGGAAGTAGTCAGTGAGCCGCTCACCCGCTCTTGCCGAGGAGTCGATCGGAGGAATCTTCGTGGCCACATAGATCCTGCTCCTATCTGCCCTCGCAATCTGTCCGATAAGCGCCTCACTATGTCCTCTTCCATACATGAGCGCGGTATCGAACAAGTTGATGCCCCTGTCGGCAGCTTCACGAAGGGCCGCTCTTGACTCCTCGTCTTTTGCCCCGATCCAACCATCACCCCCGATGCCCCATCCTCCGAAACCGATCTCCGACACCATGAACCCCGTTCGCCCCAATGGTCGATACTGCATGCGTCAGTTCCTCTCTGACTCGTCTGTCACTGATTAAATTCCGCGCGGCTTGGAGTCACGGGTCATCCAAGTCCGCTCTTGGACCATTCTCCAAAATGAGCCTTCGCTTGCCAAGTTGTTTCGTGCGTCTATAATGGGCGGTGAGAGGGCTTGTCCGCCCTGCGCACCGCACAGCAACTCGGAGGAGCACGATGCCTCAGCCTCTCAACACCGTCTCGGCCCCGGTCGGCACCGAAACCATCTTGCTCGTCGAAGATGAGCCGGAAGTCTTGGCGGTCGCCAAAGAAATGCTGGAGGAATGCGGCTACCACGTCATTCAAGCCGACTCGCCGCCGGCCGCGCTGGATCTGATCAAGCAGCAGAGCCCGAAAATTCAGCTCCTCATTACCGATGTCGTGATGCCGAACATGACGGGGCCGGAGTTGGCGGGACAGGTCACGATGATCCGCCCGGGCGTCAAGGTCCTCTACCTTTCCGGGCGTATCGGCAACACCGTGGTGAGAGACGGCGGCATCATTCCAGGCGCGGCTCTCCTGCACAAGCCCTTTACGACGGACGATCTGGCGAGGAAGGTGCGCGAAGTCCTCGATTCACCGGCCTGGCCGGCATAGCTCAACTCATCTCAACGCTGCGCGTGACGCCAAAAAAGCAAAGGGGCTCTGTCCTTCCGGACAGAGCCCCTTGCTGCTCTCATGGTCTAGTTGGTTGCGGGGGGAGGATTTGGCCTCCGGCCCTGCGTCTTCGCTGTTGGCCGCGTCACCGCGGCCTTTTCTTCCTAGCCGTCAGCGCTCAGCCACTTCAAATCCTCCTTGACGTATGAAGGAGGATGGTTGCGGGGGGAGGATTTGAACCTCCGACCTTTGGGTTATGCATACCACTCCAGCTTTCGCTGGCCGGTCTGTGCCGGTTGTGGTCTGGACTTTCTCTTCACCCTCGGACCGACGATGTCGCCGTTAGGGTGCCTGCCATTAAGTCTCTACACCTTCCCGTCATGCCTTAGACCGCATGAGGGGCTTGGCTCGGGATTACCCCGCCACTGGCTTCCCCGAGTTTGACAGGTGATCGCGCAAAAGTTTCCCTCTGCGCAGCCCACGCTACAGATGAGATGTCCGATTGGTGCAACAGTCGGAGGCGTCTGTTCTCATCCTGCGGATTGAGCCCAACGAGCTACCAGGCTGCTCCACCCCGCAGAGGGATAGTACGGAATCGCCCGGCGGCAAGTCAAGGCAACTCAGGAGCTTTTTGGCGAATAGCAGATGGCCCATGGCAGGCCCCTCAAGTTGATTTCGGTCTGATCGCATGTTAAAGCAGCCCCATGCGGATCGTCTTCATGGGCACGCCCGACTTTGCGGTGCCGTCGCTCGACGCCTTGCTTCGGTCGGAGGACCAGGTCGTCGGCGTGGTCACGCAGCCGGACCGCCCGAAGGGCCGCGGGCAGACCTTGACACCCTCGCCCATCAAGGTGCTCGCCCTCCAACATCGGCTGCCCATCCTGCAGCCTGAGAAAATGAAAGCCCCTGAGTTTCTGGATGCCCTGCGCGCCTGGAACCCGGACTTGATCGCCGTGACGGCGTTCGGACGAATCCTTCCCAAGATCATTCTCGACATGCCGCCTCGCGGCTGCGTGAACGTCCATGGCTCCTTGCTCCCGAAGTATCGCGGCGCCGCTCCCATCCAATGGGCCGTCATCAACGGGGAACGGGAAACCGGCATCACCACGATGCTGATGGATGAAGGGATGGACACCGGGCCCATGCTGCTCCAAGAGAGGGTGTCCATCGATCCCGCTGACACCGCCGGCTCGCTTGCGCAGAAGCTCGCGCCGGTCGGGGGCGCCTTGCTCGTGGACACGCTTCGACAACTCAAGGCCGGCACGCTCCACCCACGCCCTCAAGATCACGGGGCGGCCACCATGGCGCCGATCCTGAAAAAGGAAGACGGCCTGATCGACTGGGGCCTGCCCGCCGCCGCCATTGCCAACCGCGTCCGCGGGCTGTCTCCCTGGCCGGGGGCCTACACCTATGCCGGAGCCGATCGATGGCTCCTGTGGAGCGTCGTCCCGACGGACCAGCCTTCGGGTCAGGCGAATCCAGGCAGGATCGTCTCGGCCCGCCCCGATGCCTTGCTCGTCGCCACGGGCGACCGCCTCGTGGCGATCAAGGAATTCCAGCCCGCGAACAGTCGGCGGATGACGATGACCCAATATCTGTCGGGCCATGCGGCTCCGACCGGCGCGCAGTTGACGGCGCAGACCGAGTCCGCCCATCCATGAGGGCGGGAGCCCTCCGCCTCGCATGACCGGCCGGCCTTCCACGCCTGACCCCGCCGGGAGCGACCCTCGCCACGCCGCCATGACCTTGCTCCTGGCCGTGGAGCGTACGGAAACGCCGGCCGACCAGCTGCTCGATCACGCGCTCGACCAATCGTCGTTCGAGCCTCGAGACCGCGGCCTGCTGATGGAACTGGTGTACGGCGTCCTTCGGCGCCGGCTGACCTTGGACTGGCGTCTCAATCGGATCGCCGCCAAGCCCGTTGAGCGCTTGCCTGCGCCGATCCGAACCATCCTCCGGCTCGGCGCCTACCAGCTCCTGGCGCTCACGAAAGTGCCGGCGCATGCCGCCATCGATACGTCTGTTCGCCTCGCCAAGCGCATCCGTCGCGGCCCTGGGACGGATTGGGGCGGATTCGTCAACGCGAACCTCCGGGCGCTGAGTCGGGAACCGGCGCCATCCTGGCCCGATCCCACCGAGGACCCTTGCAGGGCACTCTCCATCCGCTATGCCTGCCCGCCCTGGCTTGTCGGTCGATGGCTCGAACGCGATGGCTTCGCACCAGCCGAGCGGCTCTGTGCGCAGACGCAGGACATTCCTCCGCTCACCCTTCGCGTGAATACCCTTCGGACGACGCAGAGCCGGATGGCGGACCTGCTTCGACAGGCCGAGCGAGAGGCCACCTACTGCGGCGTCAGCCCGGTCGGGCTGACGCTTGCGAAGCAGGGACCGGTGACTGAGATTTCTGGCTACGCTGAGGGACTCTTCTACGTCGAAGACGAAGCGGCGCAACTCGTTCCGTTCATCCTCGATCCCCAACCGGGTGAGCGGATTCTCGATGCCTGCGCGGCGCCCGGCGGGAAGACCACGCATCTGGCGGCCCTCATGCAGAACCGGGGCTCGCTCGTCGCTGCGGATCGAGACTCCGAGCGTCTCGAACTCATCCGCGCGAATTGCCGGCGGCTCGGCATAGGGATTGTCGAACCCGTCACCGTCGATTTCACCGCGCCCAACAGTTCACGCCTCGGGCCGGAGCCGTTCGATCGGATTCTGGTGGATGCGCCCTGCAGCGCGCTCGGCGTCCTGCGCCGCCATCCGGAAGCCAAGTGGCGCAAGACCGAACAGTTGGTGTCGGAGGCGCAGCGGATGCAGATGCGGATCATCGAGCAGGCTGGGCGTCTCTTGCGGCCCGGCGGAGTGATGGTCTATAGTACCTGCTCCACTGAGTCGGAGGAGAACGAGCGGGTCGTGGACCGATTGTGCGAGGTCCACCCCGAGTTTTCCCGAGAGCCAGTGACCCCCTGGCTTCCTCCGAACGGCGCGGCGTTGGTCACCGCCCGGGGCGATTATTCGACCCGTCTGAATCGTCACTCGATGGATGGGTTCTATGCAGCCCGGCTGAGGAAGGCACCGGCATGAGTCGATCCCCGCTTCGTATCGCCCCGTCAATCCTCTCCGCCGATTTCGCCCGCTTGGCCGAGGAGATCGCCCAGGTGGAGCGTGGCGGCGCCGACTGGCTGCACGTCGACGTCATGGACGGACACTTCGTGCCCAACCTGACCGTCGGCCCCCCGATCGTGGAGTCCATCCGGAAAGTCACCAAGCTGCCCTTGGATGTGCATCTGATGATGACCCACCCGGATCAGTTCATCGACGAGTTCGCATCGGCAGGCGCCGATTATCTCACCGTCCACGTCGAGGCCTGTCCCCACCTCCATCGCACCGTTCAGCTGATCAAGCAGAAGGGCGTGAAGGCGGGTGTGACCTTGAATCCGGCGACCGCCCTATCCACGGTCGAAGAGATTCTGCCCGAGGCCGACCTGCTCTTGATCATGTCCGTCAATCCCGGCTTCGGCGGTCAGCAGTTCATCCCCGCGGTCCTCGACAAGATTCGGCGAGCCCGCGCCCTCATTGAGCAGACCCGCAGCCGAGCCCTGCTGGAAGTGGACGGGGGCGTGAAACCCAGCAATGCGGCCGAGGTCATCCGCGCCGGCGCCGATGTGCTGGTGGCCGGCTCGGCCATCTTCGCCGCTCCGGACTACGCCGCCGCCATCGCCGCCTTGCGGCAGGCGGGCCAGCCGGCCTCTTCTTCGGCGACCGGCACCGGTCGGAGAGCCGCGACCGTCTAATTGGGAACTGGAACCGAGCCGTGGATTCATCCTCCGCATTGGACAGCCTGCATCCTCTCGAGATCAAAGTGCTGCTCGCCTTTTCCAAGGCGGTCGGGAAGGGTCCGCTGCGCGAGGAACAGATCGCGCAGGCATCGGGGCTCGAACCCTCTCAGCTCAGTATGGCCGTCGAGTGGCTGCTCGCGAAGGGGCTGTTGCGCGTGGAGTCGGAGACGGTCACGCCGATCGCCTCCTTGACGAAAGTCGGACAGCGGTATTTCGAAAAGTACTCGCCCATCGAACGCATTTTGTCCACAATCCGCGCGGCCGATCAGACCGGGAAACGGTTGACCATCGGCGAGCTCCAGGCCAAGGAGGGGCTCGAAGCGTCCGAAGTCAGCTCCGCCATCGGTTGCCTCAAGAAGGAAGGGGCGCTCCGGGTGGTGCCCGGCGGCTTCATCGAAGCCACCGGCATGCCGAGCCCCACCGCCGAGGCGGTCCGGAGCGCGCTGAAGGACTTGCACGGCTCCTCCCGCGAGATGGCCGGGTTCCCCGAGGCCACCCGCGCCGTCATCGAGCGGTATTCGGTGAAGCGCGGCAATACCAACGAGCCCTTCCGCATCGACGACCATGTGCGCCGCCACTACGGCCTTTCGGAGAGCGGCCAGTCGGCCGCGGCGACGCTGGCCCGTGAGGGTCCGCCCCAAGACCTCTCTCAGCTCACGCCGGACTTGCTCAAGGATGGGTCCTGGCGGAAGGCGCGTTTTCGAAAGTACACCATCAGCCTGCGCCCCCCTCGCGAGTCGATGGGCCGACGGCATCCCTATCGGGAATTTCTCGATCTGGTCAAGCGGAAGCTGGTGAGCATGGGCTTCCAAGAGATGCGGGGCCCGCTGGTCGAGACCGAATTCTGGAATATGGACGCGCTGTTCATGCCCCAGTTTCATCCGGCTCGGAACATTCACGATGTGTACTTCGTGAAAGCGCCGACGCATGGGATGGCGATCGCCGAACCCTACTTGGGTCAGGTGGCCGCCGCCCATCAGAACGGCGGCGCGACCGGCTCGACCGGCTGGCGCTACGCCTACGATCGGGAGCGGGCCAGGCGACTGGTGCTTCGCAGCCAGGGCACCGCCGTGTCGGCCCGGACGCTGGCTGCCTGCCCCAAGGTCCCCGGGAAGTACTTCTCGATCGCGCGCTGCTTCCGCTACGACCATGTCGATGCCACCCATGCCAGCGATTTCTTCCAGATCGAAGGCATCGTGCTGGCCGCGGATATCAATTTCACGATCTTGCTGGGGCTCTTGGACCTCTTCGCCCGTGAAGTCGCCCAGGCCAAGGAGAGCAAGTTTCTCCCGGCCTACTTCCCCTTTACGGAGCCATCCGTCGAACTGCACGTCAAGCACCCCCGCTTGGGATGGATGGAGCTGGGCGGGGCCGGTCTGTTTCGTCCGGAAGTGACCAATCCGTTGGGCATCGACGTGCCGGTCATCGCCTGGGGACTCGGATTGGATCGGATGGCGATGGTGGCCCTCGGGCTCCACGACATTCGCGATCTCTTCTCGCCGGACTTGGACCGAATTCGCACGACTCC
>CAYZTJ010000018.1:9874-24521 GCA_964481215.1 uncultured Nitrospira sp.
ACCCCGGAACAGGTTGAAACCCTGCTGCCGCTGGTCAAGGGCGAGCTGAAGGACTGGGACCAGGCGACCGATGAATTGCGCATCGAACTGCAGGACAGCAATCGCCCCGACCTCTGGTGCACGGAGGGGATCGCCCGCCAGTTCCGGATGAAGCGCGCCGAGGCGGCGCCTCGCTATCCGTTTTTCACGGAAGGAGAGAAACCGAAACGACGGGTGATCGTAGCCCCAGGCATGGCGAGCGTCCGCCCCTATCTCGCCGCCTGCACGGCGGTCGGGTACCGTATGACCGAGGCCGGACTCACCCAGTTGATTCAGACACAGGAAAAGTTGGCCGAGATTTTCGGCCATCAGCGACGGACCGTGTCCATCGGAATATACCGCCTCGCTCCCATTGTGTTCCCGGTGTCCTACACGCTCGTCGGACCCGACGAAGCGCGGTTCACGCCCCTGGGATTCACCGAAAAGATGACGCTCCGCGAGATTCTGAACGTCCACCCCAAGGGGCAGGACTACGGCGGCATTTTGGCCGGCCACGATCGACTGCCGCTCCTCCGCGACGCCGAGGGACAGATTCTCTCGTTCCCGCCCATCATCAACAGTCAGCAGATCGGGGAAGTGATCGTGGGCGACGAGGCCTTGTTCGTCGAGGTGACCGGGACCGACCAGCGCATGGTGGTGCTGACCTTGAACATCTTGGCCGTGAACCTCGCCGATCGCGGCGCGACGATCGAACCCGTGCTCGTCGAGTATCCGCAGCAGACGGAACTCGGCCAGACCGTGCGAACCCCCTGTGACTTCGGCAGTCATCGGCCCGTCGCCCCTGCCGCCATCGGCGCGGCGCTCGGAGAATCCCTGGACATCGGGCACATCCGCCAAGCCTTGGGAAGTTACGGCTATGAGCTCGGCGACACCGCCGACGCACTCTCGGTGAAGCTGCCGCCGTACCGCAACGACCTGATGCACCTGGTCGACGTGGTGGAAGATGTGGCGATCAGCCGAGGCTACGGCTCATTCACGCCGGTCATGCCCTCTCAGTTTACGGTCGGCGGGCTCTCCGCCCTCGAAGAATGCGCCGATCGCGTGCGCGACCTCATGGTGGGACAGGGATTCCAGGAGATCATGTCGAACATCCTGTCGTCGCGCGCCGATGTCGTCGAGCGGATGCGCCTCAGCGACAGCGCCTGGGATCGGCTGGTCGAGGTCGACAATGTGATGGTTCAAACCTACGCCTCTCTCCGGCGGAGCCTGCTGCCCTCGCTGCTCCGCGTCGAAGAGTCGTCGTCCCGCGCCTTCTATCCGCATCGCATTTTTGAAGTCGGCGAAGCCGCCCTGCCGGACGCCGAGGCCGAGGTGGGATCGCGCACGGTCACCGTGCTGGCCGGACTGATCGCCCACGCCAGGGCCAACTTCTCGGAAGTCCATTCCTGCCTGGACCTCTTGATGTTCTATCTTGGCTGCGCCTATACCCTGACGCCCGCGCAACACCCGTCCTATTTGGAAGGACGCGTGGGCCGGATCGAGACGGAGGGGGTGGCGATCGGCCACATCGGGGAGCTGCATCCCGAGGTGCTCGAACGCTGGCAGGTCATGATGCCCTGCGCCGCGTTTGAACTGGAATTGGATCCTCTGGTGAAACGAGGGTAGGGGCGTGCGAGACGCGCGGCGGCCGCGGCGGCCGCCGCGCGCGACAGACGGCTAGCTCGCAGCGCCGGCAAGCTGCTGCTTGGCCAACGCCGCCAACTGGTCGAATCCCGCCGGGTCCTTGATCGCCAAGTCCGACAAGACCTTCCGATTGATCAGCACATTGGCCTTTTTCAGCGCGTTGATGAAGTGGCTGTAGGTCAGCCCCCGCTGGCGGACCGCCGCGCTCAACCGTGTGACCCAGAGCTGACGGAAACTCCGCTTGCGCTTCCGCCGCTCCCGGTAGGCATAGGTCTGCCCTTTATCGACGGATTCGGTCGCGCTGCGGAAGAGCCGGCTCTTGGCGCCGTATTGCCCCTTCGCCAGTTTGATCCGCTTCTTGCGTCGTTGTCTGGTCTTAAAACCGCCTTTTGCACGTGGCATCGTAGACTCCTTCGAGACTGAACTCTGTTCTGGCCCCCCGCGACTCAGTCCGGATCATTGCGAGGCGGCCTGGACTTGCCGACCTTAGCTATAGGGCAAGATCCGGCCCAGGGACAGCCGATTCACGGCATCGACCGGCTGCTGCCCCTTCAGGCGCCGCTTGCGATTGCGCCCCTTCCCGGTCAAGAGATGGCGACGGCCCGCCGCGCGCCGCACCAATTTGCCGCTCCCCGTTCTTGCAAACCGCTTACTGGCTCCGCTATGTGACTTTAATTTTCGACCTGCCATGTGACACTCTTTCCTTTCTTTAGCCCCCGACTCCCCCTGCGGGCGGAGCCGGATGATGCGCCGCGGCCCCGGACGTTCCTCCCTTCGGCGCCACCACCATGATCAAGCTGCGACCTTCCATGCGCGGCGCATATTCGATCACGCCGCTGTCCGATACTTGCTCGATCACCGAGGTCATGACGCTGCGCCCCAACTCCTGGTTCGCCATCTCGCGGCCCCGAAAGGTCAGCGTCACCTTGGTCTTGTTGCCTTCGGCCAGGAACCCCTTGATCTGCCGAATCTTGATCTCCAGATCATGTTTGTCCGTCCGGGGGCGCAGTTTGATCTCTTTGACCTGCGTCGATTTTTGGTGCCGCCGGCTCTGATGCTCTTTCTTGTTCAGCTCATACTTGTACTTGCCGAAGTCCATGATCTTGCAAACGGGCGGGACCGCAGTGGGCGAGACCTCGACCAAGTCATACCCGACCTCCTGCGCCTTCCTGAACGCGTCGACCACGGGGAGAATGCCCAGCTGCTCCCCCTCGAGCCCGATGAGCCGCACTTCTCGAACGCGAATCTCCCGATTAATCCTCAGCTTTGGAACGATAGGACACCTCTCAGGTTGACGGTGACGCCGCCACGCCGGCCTTGTCGACTTCGGCCTTCAACAGATCGAGCAGGCCCTGGACCGACAGCGTCCCCACGTTGGCCCCGCTGCGGCCTCGCACGGAGGCGGTCTTCTCCTGCACTTCCCGATCGCCGACGACCAGCATAAAAGGAATCTTGGCCTTTTCCGACTCCCGAATCTTGAGCCCGATCTTCTCGTTCCGCACATCGGCTTCCGCCCGATAGCCGGCCGCCGCGAGCTGTCCCGCCAGCCATTCCGCATACTCCCGCTGCTTGTCGGTGATGCTGAGCACGACCGCTTGCACCGGCGCCAGCCAGACGGGAAAGGCGCCCGCAAAGTGTTCGACCAGGATGCCGAAAAATCGTTCGATGGACCCCATCAACGCTCGATGAATCATGATCGGTTGATGGGCCTTGCCGTCGGCCCCCGCATAGGTCAGCCCGAACCGCTCCGGATTGTTGAAGTCGACCTGCACCGTGGAGCACTGCCAGGACCGGCCCAGGACGTCCTTGATCTTGATGTCGATCTTGGGCCCGTAAAACACGCCCTCTCCGGGATCGATCCGGTAGGCGACCCCGCGCCCCTTGAGGGCCGCTTCGAGCCCCGCCGTGGCGACCACCCAGTTCTCTTCCGAGCCCACGAATTTCTCCGGCCGCGTCGAGAGATAGACTTCGAAGTCCGTGAATCCGAAGGTGCGAAGGATGAAGAAGGTGAAGTCGAGCACGCGGCTGACTTCCTCCTCGATCTGATCGGGACGGCAAAAGAGGTGCGCATCGTCCTGCGTGAATCCGCGCACCCGCAAGAGCCCGTGCAGCACCCCGGTCCGTTCGTAGCGATAGACCGTGCCCAGCTCGCCGTACCGGATGGGCAGGTCGCGGTAGCTGCGGAGGTGGGACTTATAGATCATGATGTGGAACGGGCAGTTCATCGGCTTGAGCTGATACTCGCTGGCCTCCACCTTCATGGACGCGAACATGTTGTCGCGGTAGTAGTCCACATGCCCGCTGGTCTTCCAGAGGTCCAGCCGGGCCACGTGCGGCGAATAGACCAGCTCATAGCCCTGCTTGAGATGCTGCTCGCGCCAAAAATTCTCGATCAGCAGCCGGATCCTGGCGCCCTTCGGATGCCAGAGGACCAGCCCCGGGCCGATCTCATCCTGAATCGTGATCAAGTCGAGTTCCTTGCCCAGCTTCCGATGATCCCGCCGCTTGATTTCTTCCAGCTTCGCGAGATGGGCGTCGAGTTCTTTCTGCGTCGGGAACGAGGTCCCGTAGATCCGCTGGAGCATGGGGTTCCGTTCGTCCCCGCGCCAGTAGGCGCCGCCGGTCGAGAGCAGCTTCATGGCGCCGATCTGGGCCGTCGAGGCCACGTGAGGCCCCCGGCAGAGGTCCATGAAGTCGCCTTGGGTGTAGACCGAGATGGGGCTGGACTCGTCGAACCCCTGGATCATCTCGACCTTGTAGGCTTCCCCCTTCGACTGAAACAGGCGAACGGCCTCGGCCTTGGACAATTCGCGCCGCGTCACGGTCAGCCCTCGGGCGATGATCTCGCGCGCGCGCGCCTCGATCTTTTCGAGGTCCTCCGGCGTGAACGGCCGATCGAAGGCGAAATCGTAATAGAAGCTGTCTTCAAGGGCAGGGCCGATCGTGAGCTGCGCCGAGGGGAAGAGCTCCTTCACCGCCTGGGCCATGACGTGGGTGCTGCTGTGCCGATAGACTTCCCGGCCTTCCGGCGAGTCGAAACTCAGCGGCTCGAGCGTACCGTCCTCTCGGAGCGACGCGGAGAGATCGACCGGCGCCCCATTGAGCTTGGCCGCGACGACCGAGGCGCCGAGCTTCACGCCGAAATCGGCCAAGGCCTGGCTGACCGTCGTGCCGGCGGGAACGGATTGAGACCGGCCGTCCTGCAGCCGAATGTGAATCATCTTCTCGCTCATCACGGATGGCATGGCCCCTCGCCCGTCACGTCCCGACGGCATGGATGACCGACCGACTCCCTTGCCGGACCCGACGTCCCTTCCACTCAAGACACCCCTGCCCCATCGGGCAACTCGACCGCTGCCCGTCCATCGAGATCATGGAAGGAAAGGGACAGTCCGGTGGCGTCTGTGCGTCCTGCGGGGAGGCGTGAGGCCGGGAGACCTGAAACGTGGTACCACGATGTCGGTTGTGAGAGCCCAATTCCAACAATGGTAGGCGCGGACGGTCTTGAACCGTCGACCTCTACCGTGTCAAGGTAGCGCTCTCCCCCTGAGCTACGCGCCTAACAGATGCTTAAGGAGGGCATCGTAATCAACGGCCGGAGGCTTGTCAAGGACAAGCCTCCGGCTGGAAATCGGCTGGGAAACTGGCTTGGCGGACTACTTGACGGCCTGCTTGAGAGCCTTGCCGGCCGAAAACTTCGGAACCCGCATGGCCGGAATCCGAAGGGCTTCACCGGTGCGAGGATTCCGCCCGGCGCGCGCCTTCCGCTTCGAGACCTGAAAGGTGCCGAAATTGACCAAACTCACCTTCCGGCCCTTCTTGAGGGATCCCGCGACCGCATCCGTAAAGGCGGTCAGCGCGCTCCCGGCCGCAACCTTGGTGATTCCCGCGGAAGAGGCCATCTTTGCAATCAATTCTTCCTTCGTCATCGTACAATCCCTCCCTTATGTTTGGATTGAAGTGAACGGCCCGGCTCCTCGGTACCTGGAAGCAGCCGGCCGCAGAGTCGAGAGCGAACCCGGTTCGAGTCGAATGCCTAGCGACGGTCCTTGGTGACCGGAATCTTGAACTCTTTGAGTTTTTTTCGCAATGTGTTTCGGTTCATGCCCAGCAATTCGGCCGCTTGGATCTGGTTGCCGTTGGTCTCCCGCAAGACCCGCACCAGCAAGGGCCGCTCCACCGCCTTGATCAGGGTAGCGTGCAGATTCTTTGCGGACCCCTCCCGCATGGCACGGACAAACTCCCCGATCTTCGACTCCAAGTAGTCGTCCAACCGATAGGCCGGCGCCGCCGCTTTCGCCTGGCCGTTCGTGCGCGCCAACGAGGACACGACTTGGGGCGCTTCTCGAAGCGCCGAAGACGAACCGGCCAGCAGCAAGGTTTGCTGAGGATCGAGCAGATGCTGGACTTCCGTCAACTCATTCGCACGGTCATGCCGTGTTTCCAAAATGACGCCGTTAAACGACCGCTTGCTCATCAGTCGACTCATCGCGCGCACGTCCTTCACCACCGTGAGGTGAGAGGGGTCGACATGCTTCTGGATGTAGGACTGGAGCCCCGAATCGCCCGTGAAGAGGAGAAATGCGTGAGTGGAAGCCCGATTGGGCATGCAGGCACCGTTTGAGAAGAGGGCGGGATTATCCATGAAGGCGGCGATCCTGTCAATTAGGAATTACCGAACATCGGCTCCGGAGCGGCTGCAACCAAAGTGCCAACGTTCACTTACCGTCGTTCAAACGAACTCGTCTTCTGGGATACAAAGTCGCGTGGCGATTCCGACTGAATCGCCAGGTACTCATCGAGCCCCTCAATGTGTCCGTCAATGATCCCCAGCGCGATCAGACATCGCTTCACCCTCGGAGATAAACCGAAGGGAGGCTCATACTCCGAACTGGACGGCTGTAGGGATTTTGAATCAGTCTTGCTGCCGTACGTGACCTTCTCTTGATAGGAAAGTGATTCGATGTGACTAGGCCATGTGAGTTGCCTTACTCTGCATCCCATGATGTCACCTCATAAGAGCTTGTGATCGTACATGAATCTCTCCGGAGACACCCATCCAATTGCTGCTGCGCGAACCCAACATTTCTTGCAATTTTCTATGGGCCCGCATTGATCCCGCGATAACATCGCCGATACTCATGCTGTATGGAACTTCATGCATTCACCACGGTGCCATTGGCTGAAATCCACCATATCGCCGGGCTCGCCACGCATTTTCTCTAAGCTTCCTTTCTTCAACTTGCTGACAATTCTTCTATTGTTTCGATTAGTTGCAGATCTGAATGTTGCGCAGTCGACTTTGGTAGCCCGCCTCGCGACCATGTCTCCCTTCACTTCGCAGTATTCAAAGACACGCAATAACGGTACCCAAGTAGCTCCCATGGCCACTTGACAGGCAGCCATCTCCTCATATAGTCTGTGCCATTCTATTTCCGATCGGAATAGTGTTATTTATGCGGGTCTCTTTGAAAACCACCTACGCGATCCAGGCGGCTCTCGATCTGGCCTTAGGGGAAGATCGGGAGCCGGTCCGTACCAAGGCCATCGCCCGTCGACAGGGCATACCCGCTCGATTTCTTGAACAGGTGCTGAACGCCATGAAGAAAGCGGGACTCGTACAGAGTCTGCGCGGCGCCCAAGGCGGCTACCAGCTCAATAAACAGCCTGAGGATATTTCACTCGCCGCTATCGTCGAAGCCTTGGATGGACCGCTGGCAGGAAACACCCGGATCGCGCGAGGACGGGGAGGCCCCAAGCCGGACACCCTCTCGGAAATCTGGGAACGGGTTCGGCAGGCTGAATTGGATGTCTTGAATTCCGTCACACTCAAAGATTTGGCGACCAGGCACCGCCAGCTCCAAGCCGAGCGCGGATTGATGTATCACATTTAAGCATTGATCGAGAGGTAGCCATGAAGACGCTCAGTCCTTCTCCGATACAGACGCAACCGATCCCGCCCTCGATTCTGGAGGAGATCGAAACCTTCGAGAGCGAGGTGGCCCGGCTGCAATCCGGGGATGTGTCGGTCGACATCTTCAAGCCCTTCCGCCTTCAACATGGCATCTACGGCCAGCGCCAGCCGGGCGTCAACATGGTCCGGATCAAGATCCCGTTCGGAGGTCTCACGGCCAATCAATTGCGCCGGGTTGCCGAATTGGCCGATCGCTATGCCACCGGCGTGGGGCACGTCACCACCAGACAGGACATTCAACTGCACTTCGTCCGCCTGCCCGACGTAGGCGCCGTCATGCGCGGGTTGGCGGAGGTGGGGTTGACGACGCGGGAAGCCTGCGCGAACACCGTTCGCAATGTCACCGCCTGCCATCTCGCCGGCGTCTGCCAAGGCGAGATCTTCGACGTGACGCCCTATGCGAAGACCGTCGCGTTGCACCTGCTCAGGAATCCGCTCAACCAGAGCTTGCCGCGCAAGTTCAAGATCGCCTTTTCCGGCTGCCGGCACGACTGCGCCTTGACGCCGATCCATGACATCGGGCTTCTGGCCGCCACGCGCGAGACCGGTGAGATCGGATTCCGTCTGTCGGTCGGGGGGGGGCTGGGTTCCGCGCCCCGCGTGGCCCAATTGCTCCGCGAGTTCGTACCGATGGAGGACCTGATCCCGACCATCGAGGCCGTGATCAAGGTGTTCGACCAGCTGGGGAACCGCAAGAATCGCAACAAGGCCCGGATGAAGTTCGTCATCGAGAAGCTGGGGTTCGAAGAGTTCGTGCGTCGCTATGAGCAGGCGTACACCAGCCTTCACGGCCAGTCCTCGAGCCGGCCTTCTCTGCGCCTGCTCTCCCATGAAGATGCCCCGCCCCCGCTGATCATGCCGACCAAGAACGGCGCGGCGGCGGGGAACGGCAGCGGGCCCGGCGCGGCCCACCGGAACGGCGGCGCCGATGACGGCCCCTTCGCCATGTGGAGACGCACGAACGTGTTGCCCCAGAAGCAGCCGGGCTATGCGGCCGTGTTCCTCAAGCTGCCTATGGGCGACTTGACCAGCGAGCAGATGCTCGCGGTGGCCGACCTGGCCGATCGGTATTCCAACGGCAATCTCCGGACGACCATCAATCAAAACCTCATGCTCCGATGGGTCTCCGAGAGCCGCTTGGAGGCCTTGCACGCTGAACTGGCGGCCCAGGGGTTGGGCGAGCCGGGGGCCGAGCGGGTGGAAGACATCATCGCCTGCCCCGGCACCGATACCTGCGGCCTTGGCATTACTTCATCCAAGGGGCTCGCGCGGGCGATGGCGGAGGTGTTCCCGCCGGGGCGCGTCCCGGCCGATCTCGACGGGGTCGACGTCAAGATCAGCGGATGCCACAACTCCTGCGCCCAACACCACATCTCCACGATCGGCCTGCACGGGGTCGGGAAGCGGATCGGCGACCACGTCGCCCCGCATTACGAATTGCATCTCGGCGGGCAAGTCAATGGAACCGCCAAGATCGGGCAGATGACCGTCAAGCTCCCGGCGAAGAGCGTGCCGGCGGCGGTTTCGCATCTGGTCACGGTGTACCGCCGCGATCGGACGTCCGGCGAGAGCTTGCCGTCCTTCATCACGCGCGTCGGCAAGGCGAAATTGAAGGAAGAACTCATCCCCTACACGATCGTGCCCTCCTACGCAGAGGACCCGACCTTCTACTACGACTGGGAAGGGGAGGGGGAATTCGTCTTGGAAGATTTGGGGCCCGGCGAATGCGCCGGCGGCGCCTTGGAGATGATCGGCGATCGCATCCTGGAAGCCGAGCAGGAAATCTACCAAGCCCGCTTGCTCGCCGACAAGCACCAGTACGCGATGGCGGTCAACAAGGCTTATCGTGCCGTGCTCGCAGGAGCCAAGGCGCTCTTGGTCACCGAGGGCCTCGACCCCTCGACCGATGCGGAGACCTTTGCCGAGTTCGAACAGCGTGTGGCGGCGCGCGGCACCGTGCCGGCCCACTACCGCAACCTCGGGCTGCAGATCGGAGACTTGGGGCCCAAGGAAACCACGGCCGCCTTCGCCGCGAGCAAGCTCGACTTTGCGCGCAGCTTTGTCGAAGTCTGCCGCACGGCCACCGACCACATCGGAAAGGACCTCAAGCTGAAAGCGGTCGGCGAGGAGGTACCGTCCGAGGAGGCGCCCCCGGCGCAGGCTACGGAGCCGGCGTCGTCGGCGCCCTCCGCTGCGCCGATCTACGACCTGCGCGGTGTGGCCTGTCCGTTGAATTACGTGAAGACCAAGCTGCGGCTGGAAATGATGGACACGGGCGAGCGACTCGAAGTCTGGCTGGATGCCGGCGAGCCGATCAAGAACGTGCCGATGAGCCTCCGCAACGATGGGCACAAGGTCCTCGCGGAGGAGCCGCTGGACGGGCCGGCCGCCCATTGGAAAGTGCTCGTGGAGAAAGTCGAAGGCTGACATGGGCGGATTGCACGCTACGACCAGACCCTCGGACGAGGAACTCGCGCGCCTGGCCGAGGACGCCGAGACCCGTGCGCCGCAAGAGGTCCTGTCCGCCGCGATCGATCGGTGTTTCCCCCGCATCGTGCTGGCATGCAGCTTCGGCGCGGAGGATGTCGTCCTGGTCGACATGATCCAGCGGATCAATCCCAAGGTGCCGCTGTTTTACCTGGATACGGAGTTTCTCTTTCCCGAGACCCATGAGGTGCGGGATCGGATCGTGGCGCGCTACGGCTTGCCGAGCGAGCAGGTGATCCAGGTCAAGTCCCTGCTCACCCCTGCGCAACAGGCGGCCGTGCACGGCGAGGCCCTGTGGAGCCGCGAGCCGGACCGCTGCTGCGCCTTACGGAAAGTCGAACCGCTGACGCGCATCTTGGGCGGCTACTCAGCCTGGATCACGGGCATTCGCCGGGACCAGTCGCCTGCCCGCGCCACCGCGAAGCTGATCGAATGGGACCAGAAGTTCGGACTGATGAAGGTCAACCCACTGGCCAGGTGGACCTGGAGCGACGTCTGGACCTACATCACTGTGCACGAAGTGCCCTACAACCGGCTGCACGATCACAATTATCCGAGCATCGGCTGTACGCACTGCACCGCGCCCGTGCAGCCCGGCGAGGACCCGAGATCCGGACGATGGAAACAGTTCACCAAGACCGAATGCGGGCTGCATCAATGACGATTCAGGATGCCATCGCCAAAGTCGGCAACGGTCCCAAGACCTGGAAGGACCTCACGTGGGACGAGGCCAAGCAGGCCATGCGGGCCTTGATCGAGGGGCAGGCCAGCCCGGTCCAAGTCGGCGCGCTGTTGATGGCGCTCAGGCTGAAATCCGAATCGGTGACGGAACTCGCGGCCTTCACGGCTGCGGCGCGCGAGTATGTGACGCCGCTGCCGATTCGACGACGAGACGGCCTGGTCGACTTGCCGAGCTACGCCGGCAAACAGGACACGTTCCATGCGGGGCTTGCCGCCGGCATCGTCGCCGCCGCGGCCGGCGGCGCGGTCTTGATGCACGGCCATGAGGGACGGCCCGGCCGCGTGGCCTCCGCCGCGGTCCTGGCAACACTCGGCATCCCGTCGGACCTGGAACCACGCCTTGTGGCTGAGATGGTCGACCAGTTGGGATTCGCCTACTTGGATCTCGCCCTCTATCACCCGCCGATGGCCCGCTACTTGGATCTCCGCCAAGAATTGGGCGTGCGCACGTCGTTCCATCCGGTCGCGCGCCTGCTGAATCCCGCCCGCGCCGGCGCACAGGTGCTCGGGGTCAGCCATCCGCCCTACTTTGAAAAAACCGCCGAGGCCTTGCGCATGTTGGGCGCCGGCCGCGCGCTCGTGCTTCGCGGGGTGGAAGGCGAGCCCGAGCTCTCGGTCTCCGGCATTACGAAAGTGCTCGAATTGCGGGAGGAACGCATCACGCCCTTGTCGCTGCAGCCGAAAGATGTTGGCCTCTCCGCCGGCCTTCCCAACCAGATGGCGGGGTTTCCGGCCGACCATCTCGACAAGGAATGCGAGCTCATCACCAAGATTCTCGGCAATCAGGTCAAGGGCGGCGCGCGCGACTGGGTCGTTTTCAACGCCGCCTTGCTGTTGTACGCGGGCGGGAAGGGCGCCTCGCTCGCCGCTTGTGTTCCCCTGGCCCAACGCGCCATCGAGAGCGGGGCGGCCGCCAAGACGTTGAAGGCCCTGCAGGCCGCGCGGCAGCCGATCCAGGTGTAGGGGATCGTGGACGGGGGCATGCAACCACTCGACGTTATCACTGAAAGGTACTGAGCCGTGAAACATCTCCGGCAGTTGGAAGATCAAAGCGTCTACATCTTGCGGGAGGCCTACAAGAACTTCGACAACCTCGCCATGCTCTGGTCGATGGGGAAAGACTCGACCGTGCTGCTCTGGCTGGCGCGCAAAGCCTTCTTCGGACACGTGCCCTTCCCCCTGCTGCACGTGGACACCAGCTACAAGATCCCCGCCATGATCGAGTATCGGGACCGGCTGGCCCGGGAATGGCGGCTCAATCTGGTCGTGGGACAGAACAAAGAGGCCCTCGCCAACGGCATGAATCACACGTTGGGCCGCGTGACCTGTTGCACGGCGCTGAAGACCAACGGCCTGAAGCAACTGTTGGAGGCGAAGGGCTATACGGGCGTCATTCTCGGCGTGCGGGCGGATGAAGAGGGCACGCGCGCCAAAGAAAGGTACTTTTCGCCCCGCGACAAGCACGGGGATTGGGATTTTCGTGATCAGCCCCCGGAGCTCTGGGATCAGTTCAAGACGACCTTTCCCAAGGGGACGCACATCCGCATCCACCCGCTCCTCGATTGGACGGAGATCAATATCTGGGAATACATCAAGTACGAGAACATTCCCTTTATCGATCTCTATCTCGACAAGGGAGACGGCACGCGCTACCGCAGCCTCGGCTGCGCGCCCTGCACCTTTCCGATTCAATCCACGGCCAAGAACGTGGACGACATCATCGATGAGCTGCGCCACACCACGGTCGCCGAGCGGGCGGGGCGGGCGCAGGACGAGGGGCGGGGGATGGAGTTGCTCCGCAAAGACGGCTACATGTGAGCGGAATGATGCGCGAGAGTGGCGCGACGTGCGAGAAAAGCGAGCCTGGGAATCTGGGATCGAGCGACAAGTCTCGCGAGTCGCGCGCGTCCCGTCTGTCTCGCGGGCATATGCTCAGCGCTCAGCGTTCAGCGTTCAACGTGTGATGACTATATGATGACGGATGCCAATAAGACTACGCACTCGGAGACGATGAATATCGTGATCGTCGGACACGTGGATCATGGCAAGTCCACGCTGCTGGGCCGGCTCTATGCCGACACCGGCTCGCTGCCCGACGGCAAGCTCGACAAGGTGCGGGCCATTTGTCGTCAGCAGGGTAAGGAGTTCGAGTACGCCTTCTTGTTCGACGCCTTCCTGGAGGAACAGGAACAGGGCATCACGATCGACACGGCCCGCACTTTCTTCGGCTGGCGCGGACGGCAATACATCATGATCGACGCGCCGGGGCACAAGGAGTTCCTGAAGAACATGGTCTCGGGCGCCGCCCGGGCCGAGGCCGCGTTGCTGCTCATCGATGCGCTCGAGGGCGTGAAGGAGCAGTCGAAGAAGCACGGGTACCTCCTGTCCATGCTCGGCGTGAAGCAGGTGGCCGTGGTCGTCAACAAGATGGACCTGGTCGGTTTCCGCCAGGACGTCTTCGACGCCATCGAGAAGGAGTATCGAGATTTTCTCTCGCAGCTCCACGTTGTCCCCGAGCGGGTCATCCCCGTCAGCGCCAAGCTGGGCCACAATATCGCGTCGCGCAGCCCGGAGATGCCCTGGTACGAGGGGCCTACCGTGTTGGATCAGCTCGGCCTCTTCAAGAAAGAAACGGCGCGGGGGGAGCAACCGCTGCGGTTCCCGGTGCAGGACGTCTACAAGTTCGACGCGCGTCGGATCATCACGGGTCGGATCGCCGCCGGTCGCGTGAAAGTCGGGGACCGCCTGGTCTTTTCGCCTTCGAACAAATCGGCGCTGGTCCGCACCATTGAAGCCTTCAACGTCGAGCCTCCCCCGACGGAGGCCCAGGCGGGACAATCGGTCGGCGTGACGCTGGATGAGCAAATTTTCGTCGAACGGGGCGAGATCGCCGCGCACGAATCGACTATTCCCCTGGTCTCCACCGCCTTCCGCGCCAACATTTTTTGGCTCGGGCGCCGGCCGCTGGAGCGCCATCGACAGTATCTGCTCCGCCTGTCTACCCGGGAAGTGGAAGCCGAGGTCGTCACGATCCATCGGATCGTCGACACCACCGACCTGGATCAGCAGGTCGGCGGGACCGTCGTCGCCAAGAACCAGGTGGCCGAGGTCACGGTCCGCACCAAGGCTCCGGTCGCCTTTGATTTGTCCAACACCTTTGAAGTCACGGGCCGGTTCGTCCTGGTAGACGAATACGATATCGCGGGCGGCGGCATCGTCACGGAGTTCGTCCAGGACGAGCAGGAGTGTCTACGGGACGAAGCCCGTCGCCGCGATATCGCCTGGGTCAAGGGCGAGGTGCATGCCGAGGAGCGCGCCCAACGGTACGGTCATCGGGCGGCGTTGGTGCTCTTCTGCGGGGGCCGGCATGTGGGCAAGTCCTTCCTGGCGCGGAAGCTGGAGAGTCTGCTGGTGGCTGAGGGACGGCATGCCTACCTCTTGGACGGCGAAAACCTCCGGCACGGCTTGGACGCCGACTTGTCGGATCGGGACCAGGCGGATGTCGCCGAGCAAGCCCGACGCTACGGCGAAGTGGCGCGACTCTTGACCGATGCCGGGGTGATCGTCGTCTCGACGACGAACCCCTTCGGACTCGGGTACAAGCACGCGGCCCAGACCATCAGAACGCTCGTCCAGCCGGTGCCGCTCCTGGCCGTCCACATGAGCAACAGCCCGGAAGAGATGATCCCTGAGGCCGATCTCAACTTTGCCGGACCCAAGAATTTCGATGAGGCGGCCCGCCGGATCGTCGAGGAACTCAAGAAGCGGGGGGTGCTGATGCAG
>CAYZTJ010000018.1:24621-33651 GCA_964481215.1 uncultured Nitrospira sp.
GTTTGACGCTGGAAAAACCGCTGTGCTAACGTGGCGCAAAGACGGGCACGAGGCAAGGGGCGAGAGGTTCGGAACATGCCCTCGCGCCTATTGCCCATCGCCTATTGCCAAGGGAATTTTTATGGGTGACAAAAATCTCGGCGCGATCCTGAGCAAGCTCCGCTATACCGACGACGCCAAGGTCGTCGAGCAGATTACCGACCAAATGCGGAAGGTCCAAAGCCGCATGGCCGGGATCCGGCGGAAACTGGTCGTCATGAGCGGCAAGGGCGGCGTCGGCAAGAGCATGACGACCGTGAATCTGTCGCTGGCCTTTGCCCGGCTGGGCAACCGCGTGGGCGTCCTCGATGTCGACCTCAATGGCCCTTGCGTGCCGCGGATGCTGGGGCTCGCCCAGCACACCCTGACCATAACCCCGGAGGGTGCCCTGCCGCCGATCGGCCCCTTGGGCCTCAAGGTCGCCTCCATGGATTTCTTCCTGGGCGCGGCATCCCCGGTGCGTTGGAAGGGCCCCATGGATCTGAGCCCGGTCTGGCTTGGGCTCATGGAAATGAATGTCATTCGCGAATTCTTATCCGATGTGATCTGGGGAGAACTGGACTACTTACTCACCGACCTGCCGCCCGGCGCCGCCGCCGATAAGCCGCCGGTGATGGCCCAGTTTATACCGGACCTGGCCGGCGCGATCGTGGTGACCACTCCGTCCGAGGTGGCTTCGGATGTCGTGCAAAAGTCCGTGACCTACGCGCGCGATATGGGCATCGATGTCCTCGGCATCGTGGAGAACATGAGCCAGTACCGCTGCCCCTCCTGCGGCGCGGAACATGACCTCTTCGAAGGCAATACGGAGGCCATGTGCGACGCTCTGGCCTTGCCGCTCCTGGGCCGCATTCCGTTCGATCGCACCTTGGCCCGGACCTTCGATAAAGGCGAGCCGCTGCTGGACCCGGCCTATCCCACGATCCAACGATACGACGAGATCGCGAAGCGCGTGGCGACCCTGCTCGAAGTCAAAAAGATGCTGGCGGAGAAATCGTAGCATGAGACGTCGTCTGTCATCAGTTGGCGGTAATCAGTACAGGCGTCCTGATGACGGTCACATCCTGGCGCCGATCACTGTTCACTGATCACTGTGTGCCTCCAAGGAGTGAGCCATGAAATTCGTCTGCTTGAACTGTGAAACGTACATGACCTTCGAGAAGGTCGAAAAACCGGCCGAAGGGTCGTTGGGCGTGTTCTTTGCCTGCCCGTCCTGCCAGGCGAAGTTTTCCATGGTGACGAACCCCGGGGAAACTCAAATGGTAAGCTCATTGGGGGTCAAACTGGGCGGGCGCACCGTCGAGGCCGAGCCCTTCGAGATGACCCGCGGGACCCTGACGAAAGAATCGCAGGCGGGACGGCCCGATCAAATGGCGGCCTATCTCAACAAGCAAATTCAAAGCGGTCAGCCCGCTTCCACGCAGGCGTCGGCGGAGAAGGCCCCGGCTGCCGCAGCCGCGAGCGCCGGTGAAGGACAAAAGTCGGGAGGCTGTCCCTTTTCGGCCATGGTGGCGCAGATGGGGCTGACCTCCTCGGGTTCGCAAGCGGCCCCGGCATCCGACTTCACCTGGACAACCGACGCAAAGGAGAAGCTGGACAAGCTCCCGAGTTTCGTTCGGCCGATGGTTCAGAGCAGCGTCGAAGCCTATGCGCGCAAACAGGGTTACAACAAGATCACCCTCCAGGTGATGGACGATTCGAAGAACGACACGAACGGGGTGGTCTGGTCGCCCGACGCCGAAAAGCGCCTCGACAACATTCCCGACTTCATCCGCCCCATGGCCAAACGCGAGATCGAACGGCTCGCCAAGGAGCGGGGAACGACCACCATCACCGCCCAGGTCATGGACGAGGCCAAAGACAAGTTCATGAAGTTCATGTAAGACAAGCCGAGAGGACGCGCGCTCCAAGGCCCATCTGGTCGAAACCGGATGGGCCTTTCGCTTGCCCCATCGCCCAGCGGTCAAACCGATGATGCCCCTGATCCGTCGTCTGCTCTTCTGCCTGCTCGCGCTGCTCGCCCCGGCGGCGTTGAGTTGGACCGCCGAGATGCCGCCGAGCGAGATGGAGCCTGGCTCGATGCACGAGCACGGCCACGACCATGGGGCCAAGGGCGCCGGACCACAGTGGGAAGGGTCAGCCGAGGGGATTGCGTACTCGGAGTTCAACCATCATGTGGCCGGCGCCCTCGTCGTCCTCATTGGATTGGCCGAGCTGGCGGGAGCGCTCCGGTGGCGCGGGGCGAAGTGGACGCCTCTTCTCCTCCCCGCCGCGATGACGATCGGGGGACTGTTCCTCCTGATTTGGAGCGACCACGAAGCCTGGCCGATCGGCCGCCTCTCGTTGGCTCAAACCTTCTTCGGCGGCGACCATGAAATTCTCCAACACAAGATCTACGCCCTCTTGCTGCTGGGACTTGGGCTCATCGAGTGGCGGAGGCGATACGGCGGGCTTCAGCATCGGGCCTGGCGGATTCCGTTGCCGACCTTGGCCGTGGTAGGCGGGCTGATGCTCTTCCTCCATTCCCACGGCGACCATCCCTCCGCGCACAAGATCGCATTGCACCATGCGGCCATGGGCACGCTCTCGCTCCTGGCCGGCTCGTGCAAACTGGTCTCCGCGCGCGAAAGCTCTGTCGCCGGCCACTCGGTCTCGCGGTGGGATCTGGCCTGGGCGGGACTGGTTCTCGCCATCGGCGTTCAACTCCTGTTCTACGCTGAATAGCGGTCCTGAGGGCATTCCATGGCGCAGGGATGGACGCCGAGTCCGGGTCTGGCTGGCTTCCTCTCCGCGCTCCTGCCGGGTCTGGGGCAACTCTGCTGTCGCCGCTGGCGGCGAGGCCTCGCCTTCCTGATGTCTACCGCCGGGATCGACCTCAGCCTGGATATCACGGGATCCCTCTGGACCTATCTGAGCACACACAGGCGGCCTCATCCCATTGGGTCCTTTGTGGTCGGTCTGCTGCTCACGGGCGGAGTGGCCCTCTGGAGCATCCTCGATGCCCGCCGGACCGCCGCCCAGTTGGCTGGCGGAGGCCGGCCCGCTCGTTGACTCACTTTGAGAGACTGTGATAGAAAATTCAGCTCGCCGCGAATGCCTTCACCCTCTCTCGCTGTTCGACAGGGAGTTCCATGGGCGGTCATAGTCACTGGGCGACCATCAAGCGACACAAGTCGGCGCAGGATGCCAAGCGTGGGAAGATCTTCACGCGCATCATTCGGGAGCTTACCATCGCCGCGCGTTCGGGCGGCGACCCGAACGGCAACCCACGCCTCCGCTTGGCTGTCGCCAAGGCCAAGGAAGCCAACATGCCCGGCGACACGTTGAAGAAGGCCATTCAGCGGGGCACGGGTGAGCTGCCCGGCGTGACCTATGAAGAATTCCAGCTCGAAGGCTATGGTCCTGGGGGCACCGCGTTGCTCTTGGACGTGACCTCGGACAATCGAAACCGAAGCGTGGCCGAGATTCGGAGTCTGCTGACCAAGAATGCGGGCAACATGGCGGAAGCCGGCGCCGTCTCGTGGCAGTTTCACAAGAAGGGCGTGATCGTCGTCGACAAGCACAAGGTGGAGGAAGACCGGCTGCTCTCCCTCGCGCTGGACGCCGGCGCCGAAGACGTCAAGAGTTCCGACAAGTCCTTCGAAGTCGTCACCTCTCCGCAGGACTTCGAAGCCGTGAAGAAAGCGCTCACGGACGCCAAGGTGGAATCGTCCCTCTCGGAAATCTCCTTCGTCGCTCAGAACACGGTCTCCCTCAGCGAGAAGGATGCGGAGCAGATGCTGAAATTGATGGAGATCCTGGACGAGCACGACGACGTCCAGAAAGTCCATGCGAATTTCGACATCTCCGACGAGGTCATGGAGAAAGTCGCCGCCGCCGCAGGCTAGCCCAAGTGACAAGTCCGGGATGATCGGGTATCCTGGGCTGGCATGATGGGTCCGATCCCGCGCTTCACGCATCACGAGTCACGCTTCACGATCCAATGATTGCCGCGCTGACCGGCCGGCTTCTCTCCAAGACTCCGACGCACGCGATTCTGGACGTGCAGGGGGTCGGGTACGAGGTCCACACGCCGCTCAGCACCTTCTATGCCCTCCCGGAGCCGGAGCAGACCCTCCATTTGCACGTGTACACGCATCTCCGCGAAGACTGCATCCAGCTCTTCGGGTTCGCGAGCCAGGACGAGAAACGCGCCTTCATTCTGCTGACGAGCGTCTCCGGCATCGGTCCGAAGCTGGCGCTGAGCGTCCTCTCGACGCTCACGGTTGCCGATCTGTTGTCCGCCGTTCGCACCGGCGACGTGGATAAACTGGCGACCGTGCCGGGAGTCGGGAAAAAGTCTGCCGGGCGGATCGCGCTGGAACTCAAGGACAAGGCGGAACGGTTCGGCGCGGCGCACCAGATCCAGGCTGGTCCCGGCGCAGCCGCCCAGCCGCACCCGCACGAGGATGCCATCTCCGCCCTCGTCAATCTGGGGTATAAGCCGGCCGAGGTCAAAGACGTCATCAAGAAACTCCAGCACCCGGATCGCGCCTCCTCCTCGCTGGAGATCTTGATCCGGGATGCCCTGAAGGAATTGGCCAACGGAACGGTCCGATCATGACGATCGCAGGAGGACGATCACCGGGGCGGGCGGCAACCTTTCTCTGGTGCCTTGGGCTCTTCTTCATCCCAGTGACGGGGCTGGCCGCGGAGAGCGAGCCGCCGCCCCGCGCCTTTTTTCGAACCTGCGGCAGCTGTCCAAGCGGCTATGCGACCACCGGCATCATCACGGATGCGGTCACCTGCCCGGAGAACGACCATCAGTTCGTGCAATGCGCCCCGTTAGGCCTCAACCAACTGATGGTCTGCGGCGACTGTCCGGAGGGTTACCAATCCATCGGCTCCGCGCCCAGCTCGACGCGCTGTGGGACGCCGCCCGGTGGCAAACTCAACCAATGCCAATTGCAGAAGCTGGAAGGCGGAGGCGTGCAATGTCCTCCGAACTGCTCGGCGGATCGGCCGCCGCCCATTCGAAAGACCCCGGCTCCGGGAACCGGTGAGAAGCCATGAGCGAGCGCCTGCTGGCCACTCAGGCCGCTGAAGAGGACCGCGGACTCGATGTCACCCTCCGCCCGCAATGTCTGGACGACTATGTGGGCCAGGACCGGATGAAGGAGTCGCTTCGAATCTGTATCGACGCGGCGAAGCAGCGCGGCGAGGCGCTGGACCATGCCATTTTTTACGGCCCGCCCGGCCTCGGGAAAACCACCATCGCCAACATCATCGCCAGAGAAATGGGGGTGGCGATCCGCTCGACCTCCGGCCTGGTCTTGGCCCATGCCGGAGACCTGGCCGCCGTCCTGACCAATCTTCAAGAGCGGGACGTCCTCTTCATCGACGAGATCCACCGGCTCCCGGCCTCGGTCGAAGAAGCCCTCTACCCGGCCATGGAGGACTACCAGCTCGATCTGGTGATCGGACAAGGCGCCTCGACGCGGACCATCAAACTCGATCTACCCCGCTTCACCTTGATCGGCGCCACCACCAGAGCCGGCGCCCTGACCTCACCGCTCCGGGAGCGGTTTGGGCTGGTGAATCGGCTGGACTTCTACACCCCGGAACAGTTGGATCGCATCGTGACTCGCTCGGCCTGTTTGCTCGAGGTCCCTATCGAGCCGGAAGGCTCGGCCGAGATCGCGCGCCGCGCCAGGGGCACGCCCCGCATCGCCAATCGGCTGGTTCGCCGCGTCCGGGACTTCGCCCAGGTCCGGGCTCAAGGCCGGATTACGCAGGCCGTGGCCCAGGACGCGCTGGCCTGGCTGGGCGTGGATGCGGCAGGCCTCGATGACATGGACCGGAAGATCCTCCGGACGATCGTCGAGAAGTTCGGCGGCGGTCCGGTCGGCGTGGAATCGCTGGCCGCCGCGGTCAACGAGGAAAAGGCGACCCTGGAGGACGTCTACGAACCCTACCTTATGCAGTCAGGTTACCTGGAACGCACAGCGAGGGGCCGGCAGGTGACGGCGCTCGGCCACCAACACCTCGGCCGTCCCAAGGCGACGCTCCTCTAGCCGCGACGTTTCCATCCGCCCTCGGACACCAATCCCATTGAGAATCCTTGCTATTTTCGCCATCCTTTCGGTATGATTTTCGACTTGGCCTCTGTCGGATCGGGAGCGTCGCTCCGCTGCCTGGACGACGGAAGAAGGATGCCCGTGACGGATCGCGATATCCAGTCCTACCGGATCGAGATCGATCGGATCGATGACGAGATTCTTCGTCTGCTCAATGAGCGGTCGAAGAGCGTGATTGAGATCGGTCGGCTGAAGCGGAAGTCCGACGGGGGGGCGAACCTCCATACCCCGGGCCGGGAGGCCGCCATCATCGAGCGGCTGACCAAGCAGAACAGCGGCCCCTTCCCGAACGAGGCGATCCGGCCGGTCTACCGAGAGATCATGTCGGCCTCCCTTTCGCTGGAAGGCCCGCAGCGCGTGGCCTACCTGGGCCCCCGCGCCACGTTCACGCACCTCGCCTCCATGAAGAAATTCGGCGAATCGGCTCATTACGTTCCGGTCAACAGCATCAAGGACGTCTTCAACGAAGTGGAGCGGGGACGGGCCAATTTCGGCGTGGTGCCCATCGAGAATTCGACCGAGGGGGTGGTCAACCACACCCTGGACATGTTCATCGACTCGAGCTTGGTGATCTACGGCGAGGTGCAACAGGAGATTTCGCACCATCTCCTCTCCAAAGCCGACCGGGTGGAAGACCTCAAGAAAATCTATTCGCACCCGCATGCCATCGCCCAATGCCGGAACTGGCTCGAGACCAACATGCCGGACGTCCCGGTGGCGGAAGTCGCCAGCACGGCCCGAGCCGCCGAGCTTTGCGCCGAAGACCCCTCATCCGGCGCGATCGCCTCGGAGTTGGCGGCGCAGCTCTACGGACTGAAGGTCTTGCGGAGCCGCATCGAGGACAATGTGAATAACTTCACCCGCTTCCTCGTGCTCTCGCAGAAGGCGCCGGAGCGCACCGGGAAGGACAAGACGTCGATCATGTTGTCCGTCAAAGACAAGGTCGGCGCGCTCTACGATTTGCTGCGGCCCTTTGCGTCCCTGGGCCTCAACATGACGAAGATCGAGTCGCGCCCCTCGCGACGCAAGGCCTGGGAGTATCTGTTTTTCGTGGATATCGAAGGGCATGTGGACGAAGAACGGGTCAAGAAAGCCTTGGACGAAGTGAAGGGACGCTGTCTCTTCATGAAGATTCTCGGGTCGTACCCCGCGCACGCGTCCTGAGAGATTGTCGCCGATGACGTTGAAAGTTCACCCCGATATCGCCGGCCTCTCGCCCTACGTTCCCGGCAAACCCGTGGACGAGCTGGAGCGGGAATTGGGGATTTCCAAGGCCGTCAAGCTGGCCTCCAACGAGAACCCGCGGGGGCCCTCTCCCAAGGCCCTGGCCGTTTTAGCGGACGCCGCCCGGACGCTGCATCGGTATCCCGACGGAGGGGCCCACAAACTCCGCGCCGCGCTGGCTCGCCGATTCAAGGTCACCCTCGACCATGTCATTTTGGGCAACGGATCGGACGAATTGATCGGCCTGCTGGCCCGCACCTTGCTGGCGCCCGGCGACGAAGCCGTGATGGCCTCCCACACCTTCGTCATCTACAAGATGGAGGTGACCGCCGCGCACGGGGTGCCGGTGGTGGTGCCGATGCGCGACTGGCGCCATGACCTGCCAGCGATGGCCCGAGCCATCACGAACCGGACAAAGCTGATCTTCGTCTGCAACCCGAACAATCCCACCGGCACGATGGTCACCGCCGCCGAGGTCGAGGCCTTCATGGCCCACGTGCCGGAACAGGCCGTCGTGGTCTTCGACGAGGCCTATGTCGAGTACGTGCGCGATCCCGATTTTCCGGACTCTCTCCGCTACGTCCTAGGAAATCGGAACGTTATCCTGTTACGGACCTTCTCGAAGATCTACGGGTTGGCGGGCTTGCGGATCGGCTATGGGATCACGACGCCGGAGATCACCAATCTTCTGAATCGGATCCGTCCGCCCTTCAATGCCAACAGCCTGGCGCAGGAGGCGGCCCTGGCGGCGCTCGACGACGAACCGCACCTGCGCGACAGCCGGAGCCTCAACGAAACGGAACTGGCCGTGGTCGAGAACGGGCTGAAGGGCTTGGGCTTCCAGCCGATTCCCTCGCAGACGAATTTTGTGTACTTCAACGTCGGCCGCGACGGCCGGCAGGTGTTCGAGGCGCTCTTGCGCGAGGGCGTCATCGTGCGGCACATTGAAGGGCCGATGTTGCGGGTCACCATAGGCCTGCCGGACGAGAACCGACGGTTTCTGACCGCCCTCAAGGCCGTCTTATCATAGAGGCACAGGAAAGAGGCGCATCATGATCATTGTGTTGAAGCCGGAAGCGACCGAGCGCGACGTGGACCATATCTTGGACCGACTCCGCGAGTTGGGGCTCAAGTCGCATATCTCCCAAGGGGCCGAGCGCACTATCATCGGCGTGATCGGCGACGACCGGATTCTCCAGAACCAGCCGCTCACCGCCTTCCCCGGCGTCGAGAGCGTCACGCCGATCCTGGCCCCCTGGAAGCTGGTCAGCCGCGAGTTCCGCAAAGAGGATACGGTTATCGAGGTCAATGGGGTGAAGGTCGGCGGCAAGAAGCTGGCGATCATGGCCGGGCCTTGCGCCGTCGAAAAACTCGAGCTCACGGTCGGCATCGCGCACGAAGTGAAAAGCGCCGGCGCGAGCATCCTCCGGGGCGGCGCCTACAAGCCGCGCACCTCGCCCTATTCGTTCCAAGGCGTGGGCCGCGAGGGGCTGGACTACCTGCTGGAAGCCAAGAAACAGACGGGCCTGCCGGTCGTGAGCGAAATCCTGGACACGCGCGACATCGAGCTGTTTCTCGAAAAGGCGGACATCATCCAGGTCGGCGCGCGCAACATGCAGAACTTCGAACTGCTGAAGGAAGTCGGCGCCTA
>CAYZTJ010000019.1:0-30651 GCA_964481215.1 uncultured Nitrospira sp.
AGAACTGATAACTGATTACTGAGGACCGACTACCACTGAATTGTCGTCTCACCCCGCAACATTGCGACCTTTTCCTTGACGGTACGACGCGCTGGCTCTATCGTGATGATGTGGGAGGAGTCAACGCCCCGAGGGAATATGGTTCATCAGGGGGTCGAGCGCTGAGGATGGTGTGCAGGCCCAGCTCGTACTGGGAAGCCTAAAGTTCTCCCAAGACCTCCACCGTACCTAATCGTCCTCGGTTAGGTGCGTGCTCCTCCCACCTTTATTCCGTCCACCGCCCAGCCGCGTTTTCTTCACAGCCCTCTCGTCGTCTACGCGGACGACAGTCCATTCGCCGGAACTCCCCACGTTCCCCCAAAGACAAATCCGGCGAGCGGTTTGCGGGTGCGTGGCGCCCGCTCCTTGGCCTGGAGTCTCTCCGAGAGCACGGCTGGATCGTCCTGATACCCAAGGGCGATGGCCGCCACCGGCTCATAGCCGTCCGGAATCTGGAACGCCTCTCGCGCCGTCCCAGGATCGAACCCGGCCATCTGATGCACAGCCAGTCCCAAGGCCGTCGCTTGGACGCAGAGAGCCCCCATCGCGAAGCCAACGTCGTGCCAGGCATGGCGATTAGGCTGCCCTCCCTCGTCGAAGGTGAGCTTGGCGACGGAGAGCATCAGGACCGGCGCGCGCTGGGCCCAGGCTCGGTTGGACTCAACCAAACAGTTCAAGCACTTGTTGAACGATTCGGCCTCATCCTGCGTCGTAACAATGAAATTCCATGGCTGCTGGTTGAAGCAGGAGGCACCCCAACGGGCCGCCTCCATCAGGCTCCCCAGGTGCGCAGGCTCGACCCGCCTGCTCGAATAGGCACGGGGGCTCCACCGTCGCCGAATCAAGTCATGAATGGGAAACGCGGTCTCCGCCGGTTTGTCCAAGGCCATCCGTTCCTCCTCTCTCCGAGAACATGTCGGATGAGGATAGCGGAACGGGGCAGAGAATTCGAGTCTTGATCGTGGGACTGGGGGACCGCGGGGAGCGATCGGCGAGAAGGAATTCAGGCACGGGACGGGCCCTCACGGGAACCCGCCCCGCCCAATAGTCGATGGAGTCTTAACGGCTGTGCGTGTCGGCCTGGGCCACGTGCACCCGAGGAGCGACCACAATTTCCACGCGGCGGTTCTTCTGCCGGCCGGCGGCCGTCGCATTGCTGGCGACCGGGTGCGTGCTGCCCGCGCCCACCGTCACCACATTGGTCTTCTTCACGCCCGCGCCGGAGGTCAGCACGCGAGCCACGCTTTCCGCCCGCGCCTTGGAGAGTTGCTGCAGCGTCGGCGCCTTGGCGCCCGGCTGCTTCGGCTGGACCGGCTGATTATCTGTGTGCGCCTCGACGGTGATCTTCGAGGAGGTGTCCGGCGCCAAGGCCACGCCCACCTGTTGAATGAGCCGCTTGCCGGACGACGTCACGTGACTGTCTCCCAGGGCGAAGACATTCGCGCCGGTCAGGCTGATCACCAATCGATCGTCGACCTGATGCACCTTCACCACCCCTTGCTTGATCTCGTCGTGAAACATCTTTTCCAAGTGCGCTTTGCGCGCCGCCAAGGCATTCTTCGACAAGGGCGCCACGGCCTTATGGGAAGCCGGCTTACGCTTGTCGCCGCCGCGTACGCTGTCCAATTCCGCATTCAGCTTGGCCAACTGCTGCTCCAGCGATCCGGCTCCGCCGGCCGCGGCCGCCGACGAGACCGCCGGCGCCACATGGCCATTGACCGGCGCCGCGGCCCCATTCACCACCGAGGCGCCTGGTCCCGCGACCGCCGATTGGTTCGCCACCGGCGGCTGAGCCGCCGCCGCGACCGGGCGTTGCGGCTGGGCCATCGCGACCGCCACGCCGCGCTGCAAGTCGGCCGCGACTTGCTTGTTGACCGCATGGGCCATCCAGGGCAAGGCCCGGGCATAGTCTTCCGCGACGGTCTCGCCGCGCTGTTTGGTGATCTTGGGATTCTCCAGAGAGCGCCGGAGATCCTGAACGAACTGCGGATGGCTCTCTCCCGGCCTGAGGACGACCTGATTCCCGTCCTGCGCGGTGCCTTCGCGGCCTTCATGCTGCACCGACCATCGCTGCGACAACACCACCTGGCCGGTCGAGACCAGACGGGCCTGCACGCTCACGAGCAAGCCGGTGCTCACCCGCCGCTGGCCCGTGAACAGGTTCTCCCAATAGCTCTCGGCTTCCTGCGATTCGACGGCCCCCGTCACCACCACCTCGCCCGACGGACCGCCGGTCGCCGCCCTGACGACGGCCTCGCGCGTCTGCGGATAGGCCTTGCGCATGGACCCGACGTTCGCCGCCACCTGCGGCTGCGCCTCGCCCTCGCCGCCCATGTACCGAATCTCTCCGCTCGGAGAGGGGACGCCGACCACTTCCACCTGGCTGAATGCGCCGGACGACTGAAGCTGTTCGGCCAGCCACACCGTCACGACCTGCGACAGCGGAAGATGCTGTCCGGCGAACTCCGGACGGACCGTCTGATCCAGCGCCCGCGCGTCCGGCGAACGTCGATCCTCAAAAGCCACCACGCTTACGCGCACCGGCGTCTGGCCCGCCCCTCCCGACGAGACCTGCGGGACATACTCCATTCGATAATGCGTGCAGGCGACGCCGAGCACCATGGTCAAGGCGCCCACTCCGCACAAACCGGCCATCCTATTCCGCTTCATGGTTTCCCCTCCGATCACAACCAGTGTTCGCTCCACGCGCAAATGCGTATAAGATGATTGCAAAACCGTGGCCACCGACCAGGGCTGGGTCCCCCCTGCCAGTTTGTTTCGGTTGATTCCCTTTAGGACTTTATCGCAGGCCAAATTTTGCCCACCCTGTTGGTTCTTCCCGACACCGGAAACTCGCCGAAGCCCCGGTCCCGATCGCCAACTTTCTGGCGTTTCTTCGGATCAGCGCCGGGTCTCATGGCGGCCCGATCTCCCGGATGTCCCTCCAGCCCGTCATCAGGCCTACCGACTAGAAGAGGCATATGCCTCTTCGCGCTGGCCTCGCATGGCTCCTCTGCGCTTTGATGCCGCTCTCCGGCTGCGGGCTGGCCTTTTCCAAGAGCCAGTTCATGAACGCGACCGGCGAGGGAAAATTGGTCCGCGGCCAAACGCCCGAGCAGGTCCGCGCCCTGGTGGGCAAACCGGACCGGACCCAAGCAGGCGCCGCCAATCACCAAAAAGTCGACGTGTGGGTCTACAACCAGACTTCGCACGACGATGTGCGCGACTATATCGCCTACGCCATGCTGACCTTCGGCATCTACGGCCTCTGGCCGGTGGGCGCCAGCGAGCCGCACTATCTGGTGTTCGCCGACGATCGGCTCGTGTCCTGGGACTTGGTGCCGCAAGATTTGGGCGGGGACCTGGCTCGCTTGGCGCCGGCGCCGGCTGCGCCGCGGCAACTCCCTCCCGAGAATCCCACCCTGTCCACGACGCGCAATGGAACCGGTTTCTTGGTCGGATCGGGCTACGTGGTGACCAATCTGCACGTGGTCGTGGGCATGTCCCGGATCACGGTGGATCTGACCGACGGAACTCACTTTGCTCAGATGGTTCAGTTTGACGAGAGCAACGACATCGCCATCCTGAAAATCGAGGGCGGCGGCAGCGCCGGCGAGCCCGCGCGCGTCCGTCTCGGCGATGCCACCAAGATGCGACCCGGCGATCGCGTCTGGACACTGGGCTATCCGCTGTCACCGGTCCTGGGCGAGCGACCCGTGCTGACCGAGGGCTCGATCAGCTCGCTCTCCGGGCTGAAGGGCGATCCTCGAGTCTTTCAGATCTCCGTGCCCATTCAACCGGGGAATAGCGGCGGCCCGCTGCTGAATGAACGGGGGGAAGTGGTGGGTATTACCGTGGCGTCACTGAATGCGGCGCAGATGCTGCGGCAAACGGGTGCGGTGCCGCAGAACGTCAACTTTGCGGTCAAGATTCACTTTGCCAAGATGATGCTGAACCTGATCCCCAACGCGGAGAAGCTGTTCGCCCAGGAAGGGGGAGATATGAGCGGCTCCTCCCTCGCCCAACAGGCCGAGCGCGTCACGCCCGCCGTGGCCCTCATCAAAGCCGGTCAGTAATAACAGTGATGCGTGAACAGTGATCAGTTTTCAGTTGGCAGTGTTCAGTTAAAGAAATTTAGAACTGAAAATTGAGAACTGTTAATTGTTGCCGCTCCTCGGATCACTGCCACCCCGTGGGCTGATACCCCTTCTCTTTGAGACACTGATTCACGAAGTTCCTGTACGCCTGACTCGGATTTGATTTCGATCGGAACAGGCCGCGGAGAAACCCTCCGGTGGCCCCGGCCGCGGCCCCGATCTTCGCGCCCCGGCCGGGACGGCCGACCACCGCGCCGCCGACCGCCCCGCTGGCCGCGCCGATGGCGCCGCCGGCGACGGTGCTCTTGGCCACCTGGGCGGTCTTTCCACCCTCGGGACCGGCCCCCGCCTCCTCCGCCATCTGTTCGCATTCTTCGATGTCCTGCTCCGCCGCCGCCTCCCCCACCGTGCGGTAGTGTTCGTTCGGATAGAGAATCGGTTTCGGCGTGGAACAGGCGCTCGCCATCAAGACGCAGACCAGCAGGGCGATTCTCGTCATGCGCAGCCCCCCTCGGTTATCATCCTCGATACTGGCGCTCCAGCCTGGCCAGGCTCCGCATCATCACCGGATCGTTCAAGCCCACTTCGCTCAGCGCGTCCATGAGATGCAGCTGCTTGTCCGCCGCCAGTTCCTTGGCCTTGGCATAGTGCTTGGCGCCGAACCGCGCGACGACCGGCTGGCCGTTCACAATCTGACAGGCCAGGATTTCGCCGTTCACTTCCAGCGTCCCGCCCTCGTCGACGAGGCGCCGAGCCTGCTCCTGAGAGATCCCGTGGAGGGTGGCAAACTCGGCCAACCCTCCGGTTTCCACCAGGCGCCCATCCGGCATGATGCAGAGCCGTTTGAAATGCGGCGACCAGTCCTTGCGGCAATCGACATAGGTCACCCCGGTCGGACTCCGACGGCCCTTTCCATCCTCATTCCCCACGAATTGATTCCGCTCGAGATGCGTTCTCAGATCGGGGGCGACGGTCCGCATGAAGACCCGATACGCCGCGTCTTCCAACGACAAGCCGTAGGACCGCGTCAGCTGCTGCGCCTCTGCGAATTGCACCAGGTCGAGCACCCAGGTGAGCTTCGGCATCTGCCCGGCGGGATCGACCCGACAGGCGAAGAGCCCCTTGGTGACGAGGGGCCCGCTGGCCGGATAGGTATAGACGCCGCCGTCCCGAAGCAAGGTCGCCATCGTCTCAACCGGAATCTCATAGGATTCCCCCAGGACGCGCGCATGGTCCGCCAGATCCTCGGACTCGGTCATCCCGCAGGCCGTCAGATTCCCCGGCGGATCGTGCTCCGTGTAGTCCTCGATCACGTCATAGAGAATCGGCTCTTTCCTAGATTTGGGGCTTGGCTTCTTAATCTTGAACATCGTCACTCCTGGCAAGTGGCAAGGGGCGAGAGGCTATGGGCAAATCTGAACAAGAGACGAGATATCCTTGGTCTCCTGCCCCTCGCCACTCGCCTCGCGCCTCTAGCCTCCCTGGGGTTCATACGGCGGCCACGTTTTCAGCCTCGCGTCCTCCACCGGTCCGCCGACGGTGAAATGATAGAGCGATTGGAATGAGCGGTCCACGATGCCCAGGATCTGATGGACCGGGTCATCGAAAAAGCAGCCGATGCCCGTGCCGCGCACCCCGGCGGCCTCCGCCTCCAGATAGAGCACTTGCCCAAGCAGACCCGTCTCCCAAAACAGCCGGCGATAATACCAGGGGCCATGCGTCCGAATCGACGACTCGAACTCCGCCAGCATCCCCAGCGAAAAGGCGCCGTCCGCGGCAATCTCCTGATGGCAACTCACCTGCGCGGCGACGCGTTTCGCATCGCCCTCCGCCAGTCGGTAGAACGGAAGCCCCTCCGGACAGCCGGACGGAACGGCCCATTCGAACTCCCGCTGGCAGGCCGCCTGCACGGCCGCCAGGCGAGCAGGATTCCGCACCAGGAGATAGAGTCCGGGCGTCAGCCCCTCGACTCGATGGACAAAGATTCCCAGATGGACGCAAGGCTCCCATGGCCAGGCGTCCCAGGGGACAGGGCGCACGGACACCGGCGCCGCGCCGAGCGGCATGAGCCGGCGCAACATGCCATAGAAGGTCTCCGCCGTGATGCCGGTCTGGCCGTCCAGGGCAACCGCGCTGCGACGCTGGTGGATGATCTGATGGGCGGTCACAGGACGGGGGTGCGAGGTGCGGGGTTCGAGGTGATCGGACAGAGAGATGTGGACGGATTGCGCGTCTGGCTGCCTCTTCCACGTCGCGGCGGCCACGTCGTCGATGATCTCCCAGGGGATCGGGTTCTCACGGCTCAATCGATTCGCCCGCCCCACCCACTCGGCCTGAGCCACGCGACGCACGGCTTGCGGCTCCAACGCCGGCGGGAGTTCAGGGCCCCTTGGAGCAGAACGCGTCGCTTCCCCCCTCGTCGACCAGAGTAACGCCACGCAGTCCGGATGCTCATGCTCGGCATCGGGATACTCCGCCGACCGATCGATGCCGACGAGCCTCGCGAGACTGTCGTCATCCGTCCCGTCCAAGAGCAGGCAATGCCAGCCCAGCGCAGCGGCGGCGATTCGCACCGTTCCGATCGCATGGCCCACATCGTGCTGGCAATACCGAAAGGCCCGTTCGCCATACTTCCAGGCCTCGCGCCAATGGATCGAGGTCAAGCCAACCAGGAACGCGCCGGACGGAAAGGGGCGCATCAAGGCGGCGAAATCGGCGGAGTTCAGCGTCGCTCGACGTTCCAGCCCATGCTCCCTCGCGGCGTAGTGATAGACGGCAGGCGATTCCGCGAAGCCGGACACAGGACCGAGCACCAGATAGCCTTCAGTGGGGTGCAAATTCCCGCTGGAGGGATTGCTCCGCAGGGCCCAGCGATTCCCGCCGTATTCCTTCCAGGCCGTCAGGCTCAGCGCATATTCGAAGAAACGCGACAGGCTCGCCACCGTGATGGGTTGCGAGGCCACTCGACCAGGCTCGTAGAGCTCGTCATAGCGAGGCGATCGCGGCTCATCGTCGGCCTGGAGCAGCGGTAAGGGAATCAGCGGCGCGCCCTCATACCGCCGAAAGGGGTCCGGCTGGTTGGCCCAGTCCATGTAGCCGAGGGCCCGGGCGTAGCGCTGGAAGTGGTGTTTGGTCTCTTCGTGGTAATGAAAGACCCGCGTCAGCCGATCCTCGCGGGCGGCCTGCTCGGGCTGGGGTTGAACCGACGTATCCGGTGAAGCCATAGGAGTCGAGATGCAGTCTACCGGGGCCTCCGACGACTTGTAAACCGCGGCGTCACCCCCCGAAGCATGATGGCATGTCGTGCCCCTCACCGACCATCACAGACCCATCCGGTTGTGCGGGACATATCAGGCCCAGTGCGGAGGAGGGTTGACCGTCGTCACGCCGCTCGCGTAGAGTCGGCGCATGAATTTCGATCCCGCCCTCGCCGCGCGTGAAGCCCTGGCCCGATCCCTCCGCGCCCGCGAACTAGGCCCCGACACCGAAGCCGCCGAGGAGGCCGACGAGGTGTTCTCCTCGACGGCCAACGAAGAGGCCTCCGCCGCCTACCGCAGACTGCACGACATCGGCGGCCGCCATCCGCAGGCGATCAGCTTCTACGAATACCTGGTCTATATCACCTGGCAGCAGGTCACCGAAGTCACCGTCGCGCGGTATTTTCAAATGGGCGCCGACCTCTGCGACCACTATGTGGCGCTCACCCGCAACGGCCTGGCGCCGGCCACTCCCCAGAGCCTGGAGCAAGTGATGGCGCTGCGCGAATCCTACCGAGCGGGCTTGGGATTGGAAGAAGAAGACGAGGACGACTACCGAGCGGATTCGGTCAAGGGCGGGGATTAGAGCGTACGGCGGCGACCGCCCCGAGCCATTTGAGTCCCGGCGGCGGCTTGGGCCAGTTGGTCGGCGCGTTCGTTTTCGGGATGGCCGTCGTGGCCGCGGACCCATCGCCACGAGACCTGATGCTTGGCGGCCAGCTTGTCGAGTTCCTGCCAGAGGTCGAGGTTGGCTTTTCGTTTCCAGCCGTCGGTCATCGTCTTGATCAGCAACTGCGAGTCGGAGTAAATCACGACCTGCTTGGGTGTGGCTGGCAAGGATTTCAACGCCTCGATCGCAGCGGTCAGCTCCATGCGATTGTTGGTGGTCTCCGGTTCCCCGCCGGAATCTTCCGATACCCCGTGGCGATCCTGCTTGAGGTAGGCCCACCCGCCCGGCCCCGGATTGCCCAAACAACTGCCATCCGTGTAGAAGGTGATCCGATTCATCGGATCGGGATCGACGGCCGGCTTGCTCTTCGTCGCCTTGGCCGGTCGACGGACCACGTAGGCCTGCGCCGGCCCTTCCGTTCCGGCCTTCACCGCCAGCACCGCGCCATCGGGCAGATCGAGCAGCGGCAGATACGTCTGCCCGTCCAGTTCAATGGGCTCGGGAGATGAGGAGCGAGACTTGGCGTCGTCGGTCATGGCAGGATGTCACCCTACCAGGGTCGCCGCGTTGACACAAGCACCCTGACCCGATCGCATGAGGTCTCGGGCCCGATCGCCTCTTCCCCAATGGCCAGCGACGCCGCACAACGAGGACGCATTTTTCTGCATCGGGGCAATCTCCCACAGGCCCGCGTCTGCTATGAAGAAGCGGTCCAAGAGGCTCGCCATGATGGGGACCACCGCGCTCTCTCCGATGCCTTGGGCAATCTCGGGAACATCTGCGCCATGATGGGCGAGCGGGATAAGGCCGAAGCCTGCTATCGCGAAACCTTAGTCCTGCAACGCGAGCGGGAAGACCGGGCGGCCATCGGCCAGACGCTCACGAACCTCGGCAATCTTCATGCGGACGCCGGCCAACCGGAGCGCGCCCGCTCCTACTACCTGGAGGCCTGCGATCTCCTCGAGGCCACGCAAGACCAGCGGGCCATCGGGATTCTCTATTCGAACTTGGCGCTTCAGGACCAGATGCTGGGGCAGCATGACCAAGCCATCGAAACTTTCAAGAAGGCGCTGGAGCTGCACCGGGCGGTGGGAGACGAGGAAGGGCTCGCGGTCACCTATGGACAACTCGGGAAGACGTTTCTGCTCGCCGGCAAGTCGCAGCAGGCCGAGCGTTGCCTCAATAATTCGAGCGAGCACTTCATCAAGCTCGGCAACGGCGCCGGCGAAGCCGGCGCGTTGCGCCTGTTGGCCGACCTCTACGAGGAGCGCGGCGACGCCCTCTCCGCCATCCATTGCCTCGAACGCATCCAGCACATCGGGCTGACCCTCCGCCGGCCGCTCTCCGAGACCGAGGCCGCGCGCCTCGCTTCCCTGCGCCAGCAGGCCGCAGGGAAGCAGGGATTACCGTGATCAGTTGTCAGTGTGCAGTGTTCGGCGGATTCATTCCGAAACTGATCACTGACACCTGCTCACGGATCACTCTCCACCCTACTGCACCACCCCCGTCGTCGCGATCGACACCGGCCCCGACTCTGTGGCGAAGGGCGAGCCGCCGATGGGCGTCAAGGTCCCGGTGGCGGCCGCGATGCTGTAGCCCGAAATCGTCCCCGCCCCTTGATTGACCACGTACACGAACTTGCCGCTGGGATCGACCGTCACCGTGTTCGGCGACAACCCGGCGGTGGCCAGCCCCGTCTGCGTCAGGGCGCCGGTCGTTTGGTTGATCCGGAACGACGCGACGTTGTTCGATTGGCTGTTCGCCACGTACAAGAACTGTCCGGTGGGATCGGCCGCGACCGAGAAGGCCCCGGTGCCGCTGCTCACGCCGAAGGGCGACCCCGGGATGCCGGTGAGGACGCCGGTGGCCGGATTGATGCTGTAGCCCGACACGGAGTTATTCCCTTGGTTGGCCACATAGACGAACTTGCCGGTCGGATCGACGGTCACGAACCGCGGCGTCGGGCCGGTCGGCACGGATCCGCCGCCGATCGCCGCCAGGCCGCCATTGCTCGTGATGGAGAAGACCGACAGTGTCGCGGCATTGAAATTGACGGCGTAGACGAAGCGCGCGGTCGGATCCACCGCCACCGACACCGGCGTCTGACCGGCCGGGAAGGTGCCGATCAAGGCCAGCGCGCCGGTGCTCGACGACAGGGTGTAGGCGGATATGTTGTTCGAATTGGCGCCGAAGTTCGCCACGTAGACGTAGCGCCCGGCCGGATCGGCGGCGATCGAAATGGGGCCGGACCCGGCCGTCACCGGGGACCCCGGTACGGCCGTCAACTGTCCCGTCGTCAATCCGATGCTGAATCCCGAGACGCTCTCGCCATCCCGATTGGCCACGTACACAAATCGCGCGCTGGGATCGATGGCCACCGCCCTGGGGCTGGGGCCGGCCGTGAATGGCGAGCCCTGCACCGGCGTCAGGACTCCCGTCGTGGCGTTGATCGCGTAGCCGGTCACGCGATTTTGCGGATTCAGGTTCGCCACATAGGCGAAGGTCGGCGTCTTCAACACCGGTGCGGCGCCCGACGTGAAGGCCAAGGCTTGCGGCACGGGCCGGCCCTGCACATCGGGCCCGGCCGTCAGCGCGCCGGTGCCAGCCGTGATCGCAAACATGCCGAGCCGGCTCGTTGTTTCATTCCCGACGTAGAGGAACCTTCCGCTCGGGTCGGCCGCGATCCAGTTCGGCACGCCGGTTAGCGGGAAGGGCGACCCGGCCATCGGCGTCAGCCCTCCGGTTACGGGCGTGATCGAAAACGCGGACAGGGAATTCCCGCCCGCATTGGCGACATAGGCAAACTGGCCCGTGGGATCCAAGGTGATCGCCACCGGCGTCGTGCCGGTCGGCACGGAAGCCGTGACGGCCAGGCTCCCGGTCGCGGTGTCGATGCCGAATACCGAAACGTTGGCCGCATCTCGATTCACCACGTAGAGGACGGTTCCGCCCGGCGGCGCCGCCAGACCCGCGGGTGCCGGACCCGTCGTCACAGGCGAGCCCGGCACGGCCGTCAGGGCGCCGCCATTGGCAGCGATGCGAAAGGCCGACACCGTGCCGCTCCCCTGATTGGCCACATAGAGGAAGCGGCCGGTAGGCTCGATCACAAGGGCCGAGGGAGCTGTGCCGACGGTCACCGTGCCGATGAGCGTCAGCGCGCCGGTCGCGCGCGTGATCGTATAGCCCGACACCGTCCCGTCGCCCTGATTCGCCACATAGAGAAAGTTGCCGGTCGGATCGATGACCACCGCCACCGGGGTCTGCCCGACCGAAAAGGGTGCGCCGGACACCGGCGTGGGCACGCCGGTGCTGGCCGACAACACGTAGGCCGAGAGGGAGTTCCCTTGCGCGTTGGCCACGTAGGCGAAGGTGCCGGAGGGATCGGTCGCCACCGCCCGCGGCGAGGCGCCCGCGGAGACATGGCCGCTCGCGAGCAGCTGCCCCAGTTGCGTCTCGATCCGAAAGATCGACAAGGTCCCATCCGAGTTCGGCGCATAGGCATAGCGCGCGAGCGCGGTGGGCCCGACCGCGCCCACCGTCACTTGCACGGAGGCCTGCTCCGAGGCGCTGCCGGCCGTCGCATTGATCGTCATCGAACTGGTTCCCGCCGGGGTCCCGGGCCCCGTGCCGACGGTGAGGGTGCTCGTCGCGCCCGCAGCGGTCGGCGTAACGGTGGGCGGGCTGAACGAGCAGGTGGCCGTGCCATTCAGGCAGGAAGACACGGAAAAATTCACCGGTTGGCCGGCGCCCCCCGTCAAGGTGCTGATCACCGTGAACGTCGTCTGATTGCCTGCGATGACGGTTTGCGCCGAGGGCGTTGCCGAGACGGTGAAGGTCATGCTCCCGCCGCCGCCTCCTCCGCCTCCGGCTGTCACGGTCGCTTGTACGGTTGTCTGCTGGGTGACGCCGCCGCCAGACCCACTGAGCGTGATCGTCGCCGTCCCGGTCGGGGTCGCCGCGCTCGGCACCAGCGAGAAGACACTCGACGAGCCGGTCGGCGACGGCGTGAGGGACGACTGCGTGAACGAGCAGGTCGCGTCGGTCGGACAGCCGGAGAAGCCCAGCGCCACGGGTTGCGGGCTTCCGCCCGCGAGCGTCGCGGTCAATTGATAATTGGCCGTGCCGCCCGCCGCCACGGATTGCGCCGGCGGCGTGGCCGCAAGGGTGAATCCAAAGGCACCGCCGCCGCTGCCACCCGTGGTGACATCGAGCCCGGCGCCGGCCTGGCGCTGGAGGCCGCCGGCTGCCCCCGTCACGCTGAGCTGATTGGCGCCGGCCGGCGTGGTCGCCCCCGGCGTAACCGTCATCGTCGTCGAGGCGCCGCCGCTGCTCGGCGTGATGGGATTGGTCCCGAAGGAGCAACTGGCTCCCGTCGGACAGCCCGCAAATCCCAGCGTGATCGGTTGCGCGGTCCCGCTCGCCAAGGTGGTCGTCACGGTATAGGTCACGGAGCCTCCGGCGCCGACGGATTGCGTGGACGGCGTCATGGCCAATTGAAAATCGAAATTGCCGCCGACCGTCACGCCGAGATTCGACGACTGCGAGGCGCCGCCGCCGCTCGCCGAGACGCCCACGCTCGTGGCGCCCGCCGGCGTGCCCGGCGAGGTCGTCACGGTCAGCAAGACCGTCGTTCCGCTCGGGCTCGGCGTCACGGTGCTGATGTTCAACGTGCAGGTGGCGTTGACGGGGCAGCTGCCGGGCGTCAGATTGACCGGCTGCGGCGTGCCGCTGAGCAAGACGACGTTGATCGCGAAGGTGACCGTGCCGCCGGCCGGAATGGTCTGCGTCGTCGGATTGGGCACCACCGTAAAGTCGAATGTCCCGCCTCCCCCGCTGGGCGCGGACACCGTGAGGGTCACTTGTTGCTGGTGCTGCGCCGTCGCGCCCGCGGCGGTGATCGTCAGGGTCGTTGTCCCCGCCGACGTGGCGGCGGTGGTGACCACCGTCAAGGTGCTGGGCGCGCCCCCTGACGTCGGAGTGACGGGAGAAGGGGAAAACGCGCATTGCGCGCCGGTCGGACAGCCGGACAGAGACAAGGCGACCGCCTCGGCCGTGCCGCTTGTCAGCGTCAGCGTGAGCGCATAGCCGGCGGTTTCACCGGCGAGGATGGTCTGGCTGGCCGTCGCGTTGAGGGTGAAAGCAAATGGAACAGGCGGAGGAGGCGGCGGACTCCCGCCTCCCGAACCGGACCCGCCGCTCCCGCCTCCCCCGCTGCAAGCCGTCAGCGTCAACAGCAGGGCGCAGACCATTGCGGCGCGCTCCCTCTGAGCGCCCAGTCGGGAGGCAGAATCCGGATGATTCCCCTGAATTATCAACGTGTCCTACTTCTAGCATAGCCTGATTCTTAGGCAACAAGATCTTGGGGGAGAGGGACTCTTTACGCCCGGTCAGCGCAATTCCCAGGCACACGGAAGCACGCGGGGTCTCCATCCATTCGTGCTCAACGTTTTAGGTTTGTTCGCGGCCCGCCGATCAAGTGATGATACGTGCATCCACGCAAGGCACCCGCAACCATGGCTTGGGATTCCCTTTGGTTCGTGACGTTGGTCATCGTCTGGGGACTGCTCTTCGCCGGACCGGCCTCCGCGGAGAATGAGGCCGCCCCCGTCGTTCCGCACACGCCGGCCGGGACCCAGGAACTCAGCCTGGCGGTGGGCTATCTGCTTCCCAACCGGCTTACGCAGGACCATACGACCAAACAACAGGGCATCGCCGCCATGCCGTCCTGGAACATGGTGCTCACCGATCCGGTCGGCGCCGAATGGTATCGAGGCCAGGTGATCCTCGGCGCCGAGATGGTCTACGTCGAGTTTCGCGAGCCGGTCATCACCCATGGCGTGGGCTTCACGCCGCGGATCAAGTATTCGTTCACGGCCTTGGACCGCTTGCGTCCTTATGTCGAATTCGCCGGAGGGCCCTTCTGGACGGATCTGGGGAAACGCATTCCCGAGCAATCGACCCAGTTGAATTTCATTCTCACGGGCGGACTCGGGGCCAGCTATTTCCTGACCGACCGCACGGCCCTCACCGTCGGCTACCGGTTTCATCACTTCTCGAACGCGGGCACCAGAATGCCGAATCTCGGCATCAACTCGAGCCTGCCGTTGATCGGCTATTCGTTCTTCTATTAGAGGAGTCCGGCCACTATGACGATCGTCAGAATCACACTCGCCGCCGTGATGCTCACCGGCGCCCTGCTGGGCTGCGACCGATGGATGCGCGTGCCCGAGCCGCCCGCTCCGGAAACCGTCGCGGCCTGGCCGGTTGCCATCACCGGCGCCAAGAGTCCCCTGCTGCTCCATCCGATCGTGACGGCGCAGAATGGCTCACCGCAGAATCCCAGCCTCGAGATAGAACGGCGCGTCGCCGGCTTGCTGCACGACACCGGCCTCTTCAGCCACACGATGCTCGCAGGTCTCGCCGAGCCGCCGGCCGGCGGCCATGTCGAGGCGCGTGTGCGGATCGATGAACGGATCGACCCGCATACGGGACAGACCGCCTGGCGGGGGTTTTTGATCGGCGCCTCGATGTTCACCCTGACGCCCTGGATTCCCTTGGAATACGACTATGCCTCCCGCATGACCCTCGAACTGCGACGATGGGATGGACAGGTAAAGCGTTATGCCGCCTCGGCCGAAGGCACCGCCTTCTTCCATCTCTTCGGCGCGACGACGCTCACCGCGGGCGAGCTCAAGGGGAAGGTGACCGCCGTCTGTCTCGCCGATTTGCGCAACCAGCTCGTCAAGGATGCCGGCTTCTTCACGGCCACCGACACCGCCCTGCTACACCGGCCATCGACGACCACCGGCGCGGCAATCGCCCCCGCAGCGCCGTAGGTCCGATCTTCTTCCCATGCTATAGTGGTGGGCCATGCCGCTAATCTGGTGCGCCATCTCCAGCCATGGCTATGGGCATGCGGCGCAGGTCGTACCTGTCCTGAACGAACTGGGACGCCAAGTTCCCGGCCTTCGTGCCATGCTCCGCACGCAAGTCCCCTCGAGTTTTTTTGCCGATCGGCTGACCCTGCCTCATCAGTTGGGCCCCATGCCGCAAGACGTGGGGTGTATCCAGGAGGACCCGCTGACGATCGACATCGATCGCACGTGGCTGGAGCATGTCCGGTTTCACGGGTCGTGGGAGGACCGCCTCGGAGCGGAAGTCGAGGCTCTGAGGGCGGCGAATCCTGCCCTTGTGCTGTCCGACATCGCGCCACTGGCAATCGCCGCCGCGCGACAGGCCGGCATCCGTGCGATGGCGCTGGGCTCGCTGAGCTGGGACGTCATTTTGGAACCCTATCTCAGCCGGGATGCGCGCGCCAGGCAGGAACAGGGGCGCTTGCTCGCTCAGATCCGGCAGGCCTACGGTGGAGCCGAACTGATGATTCGGCTCTCGCCCGGCCTCCCCATGCCCGCCTTTCCCGTGGTGAAAGACATCGGACCGATCATCAACCCTGTCATGCCGCAACGAGCGGCCCTGCGGGAGGCGCTCGGCGCCACCGCCCAGGACCGCATCGCCCTCGTCGCATTCGGAGGGATTCCGCTCACCGCGCTTCCGATTGCTCGAATGGAAGCGATGGACGGCTGGCGCTTCCTGGTCAGCGGCCCGGTGCCGGACGGTTGTCGCCGCACGCGCTCGGCTGAAGGCCTGCCCTTCTCCTTCGGCGCCGCGATGATCTCAGGCGACGTCATTCTGACAAAGCCCGGATACAGCACGATCGTGGAAGCCGTCCGCCACCGCGTGCCGGTCTGCTATGTGCGCCGCTACAATTTTGCCGATGAACAAGGATTGGTCGACTATCTGCACCGGTATGGACGCGGCACTGAGCTGGGTCGGGATGCGTTTCTGGCGGGACAATGGGAGGACGGTCTGACGTCGGCCTTACACCTGCCGCCTGCTTCGGAAGTAGCCCCGGAGCCGAACGGGGCCGCCGAGGCGGCATCGTTGCTGGCCGGGTATCTCTGAGACAGCGTGAGGAGAGGGCCGGGGATCCCGGCCCTCTCCGATACAGACTTACATCGCTGTGACGATATCCTTCTTCATCGGACCCAGCACGCTCAAGAGCTCGCCCTGTTCCCGAGCCGGCACCTTGAACTTGTTGAGCGTCGCCACCAAATCGCCCACCAAGGCGTCGAACTGCGCGCTCGTGATGGCCATGCCCGCATGGGTGGCCTTCATGTCGCGCCCCGTGTACTTGCACGGCCCGCCGGAGGCTTCGCAGACCTGATCCACCAGCATTTGCTTCAACCGCGGAATATTCGCGTTGGCGAACTTCCCGTTGATCCGGCTGTCGGCCGCCACTCGGGCGACGAAATCGTCGACCACGGCCACGATCGCTTCCTTCTTGCCCAGCCGCTCATAGAGCGAGGGGCCAGCCATGCTTCCGCTCTTCATGGCGCCGCCGGATCCGCCCGTCTCGGCGCAGCCCGTCATGACGACCATCGCCCCAACCACCACCCAGCCACACATCTGACGCATTCCAGTCATCGATGCTCCTCCCCGCTAAGCGACGCCCTCTCGATGCGCCGCGGTGAATGACCTGATCGGGACCTTCTGCCGACCGCGTCGGCCGCGTCCACCGATCTCCCGCTGTCAGTCCCGTCTACGCAATCCACAGCCTAACGGATTTCTCGGTCGGATTCACCCATCTTTTTGCCGGGGCGACACGTAGAGTGGTATCATGCGCCTGATCATCGAGACCAGATCGGTCGATTCCCCATCGGTGCGATGTCGCCATTGGACTCCGCGCAGAAATCATCCGCCCCAACCGTCACCGCCTCGCTTCTGGCCGCCGTCGCCAAAGGGGACACGCAGGCCTTTGCGCAGCTCTATGACGCCAGCAGCAGCCTGCTCTTCACCATGGCCATGCGCATGCTGGGCGACCGCGATGAAGCGTCGGATCTGCTGCAGGACGTCTATGCCGAAGTCTGGCGCAAGGGCGCGAGGTACGATCCCTCCCGCGGCACGCCGACGGCTTGGCTGGTCACGCTGACGCGGAGCCGCGGCATCGATCGGCTCCGCTCGCGGGAGGCCAAGGGCGGCCGGGCCGCCGTCTCGCTGGACGAGACGCCGGCGGCCGAACAGACGATCGCAGACGGACCCGGCCCGCTCGACACCTACGCCGATGCGGAATTGCGCACGGCGGTGGGCAAGGCCCTGGCCGAGTTGCCCGGCGCGCAACAGCAAGCCTTGGAACTGGCCTACTACGAAGGCCTCTCGCATACGGAGATCGCCGATCGACTCAAGCAGCCGCTCGGCACGATCAAGACGAGGATCAAACTGGGCATGGAGAAGTTGAAGGCCGTGCTGCAACCCCATTGGGAGAGCCGCTAGCTCGATGTCGCACGAGCAATTCGAAGAAGCCGTGCCGCTCTACGCGGTCGGCGCCCTGGAAAAGGCGGAGCGCCAGGTGCTCGAAGTCCACCTGTTGAGCGGCTGCACCGCCTGCCATGCGGCGCTGAAGCACTATTCGGCCGTGGCGGGCCTCCTGCCCTACAGCTTGCCGCCGCAGGCGCCGCCGCGCGAGTTGCGCGCCCGGCTCCTCGACCAACTGCCCAAAGTCCCGGTGCGGCTGGAATCGACGGCGGGCATCCAGCTGAAGGGCCCGGAACGCTCCAGCAACTGGCTGACGCGCCTGCTCGAATCGGACCCGGGCGCTTCCTCTTGGAGTCTCAGCCCGGGATTCACGGCGGCCGCGGTGCTGTTGGCCATCGGCGCGGGAGCCTATGCGGTGTATCTCCGATCGCAGGTCACCGCCGGACAAGACCAGATGGCGCAAGTGCAGACCGCCTTACAGACGGAAGCCCAGCGCATCGCCGGCGCCCAACAGCAGCTCTCGACCCAGCAGCAAGAGCTCTCCCAGTTGCGCGAGCAGCTCGGACTGCGCTCGCACGAGCTGGACGAGTTAAAAGCCGACTTGGCCAGCCGCGAAGAGCAGGTGGATCGCTTGCAGACGCAGGTCGCCTCGCAGGAAGGCGGCGCGGCCGATCTGCGCGCGGCCTTGGCGCAGCGGGATGAAATCCTGTCGCTCTTGCGCTCGCCCCACGTCACGGTGGTCTCGCTGGCCGGCCTGCAAGACGCGAAGGCGGCGGGCGGCTTCATTCTCTTCGATCGCGCCACGCAGAAAGCGCTGTTCTACGCATTCAACATGCCGGCCTTGCCGCCGGACAAGACCTATCAACTCTGGGCCATTCTCGACAAGCCCGTCAGCGCGGGCACCTTCGCCCTCGATCAGGGGCAGAAAACCCGCGGCATGGTGCGGAGCCTCCCCTCTCCGACCAAGATTACGAAGTTTGCCGTCAGCGTGGAACCGCTGGGCGGCCGGCCGCAGCCCACCGGGGCGATCTATCTGATGGGCCAACTGTAGCCGCGCCCAGACCCCGCCGCACTCCCAAGAATTCCCGTGAGAATCTAAGGTCTTATGATAAGATACCGCCCGGCGGTCGACCATGCGGCAAGATGACGATCTGACATACATGCAACTGGCGGTACAGGCCGCCCGTACAGCCTTGACGATCGGCGAAGTCCCGATCGGAGCCGTGCTCGTGATGGACGGGCAGGTCATTGCGCAAGCGCATAATCTGCGGGAGCGCGATCAGGACCCCACCGCCCATGCGGAGCTTCTCGCCATTCGCGAGGCCGCGGCCCGGTTGGGCAGCTGGCGCATGAACGGCGCCGCGCTCTATGTCACGCTGGAGCCTTGCGCCATGTGCGCCGGGGCGATTGTGTTGGCGCGCATCTCCCGGCTTGTCTTCGGACCGATGGATCCGAAAGCCGGAGCCTGCGGGTCGCTGTTCAATATTCCGGAGGAACGGCGACTGAACCACCGGGTGGAGGTCACGAGCGGAGTCTGCGCCTCCGAGAGTCAGGCCTTGTTGCAAGATTTCTTTCGGCGCCTGCGATCCAGCGACCCCCAACCGACGATGACGACATCCACTCGTTGAGCGTTGAACGGACTTCTCAGACTATCGATCCATCCCGACCACATACATCGGCGCGGAGAGGTGCGAGAGTGGCCGAATCGGACGGTCTCGAAAACCGTAGTCCCCGTAAGGGGACCGTGGGTTCGAATCCCACCCTCTCCGCCATGATATCAAGTGCGATTACGAAGCCGTTAACATGCGAGATGGGGGCACTGCCCCTCCTGCTCGCGCAACGCGCGCCCGCCAAAGCAAATCCGAGGAATGGCGGGCCTCGTTGGACGCGGGCATGTAGGGACAGCGCCCCCATCTCACCCTCACCCACGGAGTTAATTCCTGAGTAGTGGGCCGGAGGCACTAGATCGAGAAGATGGGATTCGAAGAGAAATAGACATCAGCGGGAAGGTGGATGCGCTATAGCATCCACCTTCCCGAGTTATCCGGTTCGCTGAACGCTGTCGGCTGAGTGCCTAGCAAACAGAATCTTCTTGGCAGCGTTCCGATCGCATCGCTCGTCACTGATCACGCGTCACGGATCACGGTCTCCATGATTCTCGACTCCCTCGACAATGCCCGGTGGTATTACCCGGAAGCCTGGTGGCAGGAGCTCGTCGACTTCATACGTCAGGCATCGCCCAGCCTTCCCGACGGCGAGCATCTGCTACACGATGGCATCGTCGCGCGCGTCTTTTCGATGCAGACCAAGCCGAAGGCCTCATGCCAACTCGAAAGCCACCGCGCCTCGGTCGACGTGCAAGTCGTATTAGCCGGTCATGAGCTGATTTCTGTATGGCCCGTGCGATCCCTCACGCCGACCACCGAGTACGATCCCGCGCGTGATGTGCGGTTCTACACTCCGCCCTTGGACTCGGCGGTTGCGTTCCCGCTCCAGCCCGGCGCCTTCGCCCTGTTCTTTCCCCAGGACGCTCATCTGACCTTGCAAGCGCCGGTGCAGCCCGCCCCCATCAAGAAGCTCGTGGCCAAGGTGCCGGTCGGGTTGTTCCTCACCGAATCCAGCCTCTAGCTGGGGGCCCTGTCGAACTCCCGGACCTTTTCCTACTTCTCGCATCGCTTGATCTTTCCCAGTTCCTGCGCTAGGCTCATCGCATGTCGAACCAAGATCGCATCACCATTGATCCGGCAAAGCGCGGCGGCAAGCCCTGTATTCGCGGTCTCCGAATCACCGTGTACGACGTCTTGGAATACCTCGCCTCCGGCATGTCAGAGCAAGAGATCCTTCGGGACTTCCCAGACCTCACACGGGACGACATCCGCGCCTGCCTGGAATTCGCTGCGGACCGTGAACGGAAGCTCGTGTCGCTTCCACCCCGGTGAAGCTGCTTTTCGATCAGAATCTGTCCCATCGGCTGGCGCAGACACTACAACAAGAGTTTCCGAACTCACAGCATGTGCGGGAGGTTGGATTGAAGGAAGCGTCCGACCTGGCCGTGTGGGAGCATGCAGCTACACACGGGTTTACGATTGTGACAAAAGATGCTGATTTTCATCAACGCAGCTTCCTGCTTGGTCACCCACCGAAAGTCATCTGGATTAGAGCCGGCAACTGTTCAACAGCCACGATTGAAGCGATGCTACTGAGCCATCGCACAGACATCGAAGCCTTTGCCCTGGACGCCGAGGGCGCTTTCCTGACGCTTGAGTAATCGTGAGCATTACCCCCCCGCTTTTCCTTTTCCGCTCCCAACGCATCCTGGCCTAACCAAGCCACATCCGCCGCCCTGTTCTTTCCCCAGGACGCTCATCTGACCTTGCAAGCGCCGGTGCAGCCCGCCCCCATCAAGAAGCTCGTGGCCAAGGTGCCCGTCGGGTTGTTCCAAGCCTGATCGTACCGGTTGCTGCCCGTCTGTGAGTCGCCCGTCCCCTTCGCGCAGGTCCCGACGAGTCAGGGCTCCGTTCCTTCAGCCGCCCTCGCATCTCTCCGATAACTCCCTTAGTGATCAGTTCCCGGGCCAGCCGCCACGGGCTTCTGAAAGGGAGTTCTTGTGCCGAAGGCATGCCCCGCCGGTTCCAACGCCGCGTCGCCCCGACTCATCGGGTCCTTCCGCATCCTAATCCTCACCGCAAGCCTCGTCGCCGGGTGCTCCCTGCCGCTCGTCTCCTGGGCCCTGCCCGACGGCACGCAACAGCAACAGATCATTCCGATTCTCGGGCTGACTCGCGAGCGAGGAACCACCCCGGTCGGCACAGTCGCCCATGTGGTGATCGCCTTCGGCAAGCGCGCGGATCGCAACGGCCTCTCGCTGCAATTTCGCGCCTCGCCGGGGCGATTCTCTCACCTGGCCCAGACCTCGATCGAACAGGGCATCCGGCGGACGGCGCAGATCCTCGGCCTGTCCACCGAATCCTGGACGGTGGTGCTCTCCGTCCCCTATCCGGGCCTGACCGTCTACGGCGAGAGTCTCTCGGCCATGGTGGCGCTCAGCGCGGCGGCGCTGGCGAAAGGCGATGAGGTCCTGCCCGATCACGTGATGACCGGATTCGTCACTCCCGAGGGGCAGATCGGTCCGGTGGGCGGGGTCCCGCTCAAGATCCGGGCGGCGATGCGCGCGCATATGCGACGCGTGCTCGTGCCGGACGAGCACGACGTGGCCGATGACGACTGGTCGACTCCCTTTATGGTGCAGGTCTCTCCCGTTCGCTCCGTGCAGGAAGCCTATGCCGCGCTCACGGAGACAGCCTACGTGGAGACGCGCTAGTCTACGCCTCCCGCGCACTTATTCCACAGCACCCGGCGGATTTCGACCATCGCGGCGGTGTCGCGCGCGCAATACTCCAACAACGCCTGCCTGATCCGCTCCCGCTCCACCCAGTCCGTGACCTCGAACACCATACGCGCATATTCGCAGGCCGCGACCCCGCCCTCTTGGATGGCGAGGTTCCCGTAGCCGACGGTCGGCGCGAGCGCCGGCGCCACCTGCTTGATGGAGTAGGACCCCTCGAAGGCCGGATGGTAGTAGTGCGCCTTGAGCACCGCGTGCAGGTCCCAGAGCCGGTCCAAGAGCCGGACAAGCTCCCGCCGTAACGCCGGCAGCGCCTCGGCCAGCGCTTCGATCACGGCTCGCTCATAGGGCGAATAGATGCAGATCGTGCCCGCGTGGCCGAGCGAGGCCAGCAGCGAACGGGCAAAGGCCTCGCGCGGGTCCTGCGGGTCGACCGACAGAAACGATTCCTCCCGCACGTCGCCGCCGCGCGTCTCGATCTGATTCGACCATTGCGTGGGCACGGTCTGATAGGGCCTCGTGCCGACGTACTTCGGCACGGCGGGCATGAAGGTTTCAAAATCCACGTGGTGGACGGGGTATTCGACCGATTCGAGCGCCGATCGGAGCCCGGGCCCCACCCACTCGACATGGTCCCGCACCCGCGCTTGAATGGGGGTGAGCTTCGTCTCGCGCGGAATCTCATCGATCGTCTCGATTCCGCGGGCCATCAGCGCGGCGGTCACCCGGCCGCTCCCAGGAAGGTGATAGACCCATCGCGCCGGCTTGTCTTTCGTACAGTGGGCCCAAAAGGGACATTCGTAGGGCGTGTGGCAGTGGGCATCGGGCTGCACGATCGGCGCGGCGGCCGATTGAAGCATCCGTTTCTGCTCATCCAAGGACTGTGCGACCTTCGGCAAGGCCGCCTCCACGGTCTCCGTGAGATCGACCCACGCGAACAACTGCCCCACATCGATCGGGCCGCCCGGATAGCGGTAGTCCCGATTCACCAGCAGGACGCCGGATTCGGCCAGCGGGACCCCGGCGCCGCGCAAGACATGGGTTTGGACAGCCACATCCTGCGCGTGGACCTCTTTCTGGCGAGTGGACGATTTGACCTCAAGGAGCCGGAATGCCGGCCCAGGCCGGCCGCTGAGGCGCTCCAAGATATCGACGCGCACCAGGACCTGATCGAACTCGACGGCCCCTTCGAAAATCGCCGGCACAGCGGGATCCGCCAGCAGCTCGGCCGTGCGCCGGAGCGCCTCCGCCCGCCGCCGGGGGCCCGCATCGACCAAGACGCCCCCCGGATAGCGCTCGCGGGCCAGCGCGCCCACGTCGGTCCCTTGCGACAACCGCGCCAGCGAGGCCGCATCCGGCGGTGTGGCCAGCTGCGGAGCATGGAGTTCCAGATACAGCCGCTTGTGGCACTGGAGGCCCGCCAGATACTTGGATTTCGAGAGTCTGATCGGAGCAGTCGGCTGGGACCCCGCTACCGGCTGATCGCCGCCGGCGCTCATGGCGACGACTGGGTAGGCGAGGTCGTCGTGGTCGCCGGCTGAGGCGGCGCTTGCCGCTTCACATAGGGCGTCGGCCACGGCAAGCCGCGCTCGCCCTGGAGGATCGGGCTCAAGATCGACTTGACGATCTGCGTGCCGAAGCTCTCGGTGGCGCCCACGCCCGTGAGGCTGAGCATGAAGTTGTACTGCATGCGATCTTGGAACTTGATGTAATAGAGACCCAGCGACCAGCACCGGCAGTCGTTCTGATACACGCCGGCGATGTCCAGCTCGGGGCTGTTGCCGGTGCGGATATCGTAATAGGACTTGGCGCCGATGGTCCATCCCAGCGGCGTTCGGAAGGCCCCGCCGATCGTGAGGAAGTCCACTTCCCGCGTCGGAGCGAAGACCTCGCCGAACGAGAGCGGATTCCAGATGTCGCCGCGCCGCACGCGATTGCCGGAATTCGTGAACCGCTGGCCGATGTCCACATACCAGGCGTTGTGGCTCTGCAGCCGCAGGTCGGTATTGAACTGGCTGAAGCTCCCCTTGTAGGGGTTGAAGAAGGCGTCTATCGTCATCCCGATCTTCGTCTGCCCGATGGGCGCCGTCTGCCCCGGGGCCGACGGCGCGAAGGTGGCGGGATCGCCGATCACCGCCCGCGTCCAGAGGTCCGAAAACTTCTTGCCGGCGACCGCCACGGTGGCCGGCTGAATCGGCTGCGTGACGGTAATGAATTGCTCGGTGCCGGCCAGGGGAAATTCGCGCGCCTGCGTCTGCACGGCGCCGACCTGATAGCTCTGGCCGATCGTCACATCCAGCAAGTTCTTCGAGCCGCCGGACTTCTCCGACCCCAACAGCCGGCTCCGCAGCGAGTAGGTGACCAGATTTTTCTTCAGCAGATTGTCGACATCGTCCACCTGCACGATGTCGGATTGGTTGGTCGGGGGGACATACTCGTAGATGATCCGCGGTTCGAGCGTATGTTGCACCCGCCGGCCGTCGTCGTTCGTATAGCTCCGGCCCAGCCGGCTGCTGGCCTCGAGCGCCGCCCAGAAGGTCTCGCGATGCGCCACTTCTTTGGAACCCGTGCTCCGCGTATAGAACGTTTCGCGCAGCTTGAGCTGCGGGGCCAAGGCCACGACTTGGCCGATCGTGACGGGATCGACGGTCAGCGACGGCAGAAGATCCGCCCGGCTGAGCGTAAAGCCCTCCTCTCGATAGAAATTGTTCAAGGTGCTGTCCGTGCTCAGCAACAAGGGGCTGCCGAACAGCGGCAGATTCACCAACCGATGCCCCAGCTCCGGCAGCCGTTGGAAGGAATCCTTGCCGCCGACGCCGACCGGCTGCAGGTACTGCGCGTTGAGATAGAGGTTTCCCGTCGAGAGCCGCTGGTTCAGCGAGAGGAACGAGTCCTGGCTCGGAAGGGCCCGCGCGACGCCGGAGAGGCTGAGGTCGTTGAGATAATTGCGATCCGTGATCAGGTTGGCCGCCGCGCGCAACGAGAGATCCTCGTTGATCTGTTGTGTGTGCGTCCCGGAGATCAATGCGCGGGCGCGGTTGGCCTCCGTGTCCTGGATGAAGTTCACCAACCACTGGCCTTTCGTCTTGCGGTCCAGGATATAGCGATACTCCAAGTCTCCGCCGTAGCCCCGATTCGTCAGAATATCGGGCGTGATCGCCAGATCCTGGCTGGGACTCAGCGCCCAGAAGAAGCCGTGCCGATAGTGAAAGCCAAACCGGTTGTCGTAACCCATCGTCGGCACCAGGAACCCTGTTTTGCGCGCCGTCTGGACCGGAAAGGCGATCTGGGGAATCGGCAGAAACTGGTAATCGTTGACGCAAAGCCAGAGGTTCTTCCCGAAGAAACTGTCGTCCATGTTGATGTCGACATCGTCGAACGTGAACCGCCAGGCCGGCGTTTCCCCGCCCTTGGCGTCGCAGTTCGTGAAGGAGCCCTCCTTGGCCCGAAAGTGCGTCTCCGAAAACCGCTGGAGCAATCGGCCGGTCACCAAGGTATTGGAGTCTTTCATGTACATTTTTCCATTGGTGATCACACTCGCGTCCGTGTTGACGTTGAGCTCGAGCCGATCGGCGGTGATGTCGGTATTGGTGTCGGTCAGATGGACCCGGCCGACCGCGATGAGCGTCCCGGACAGCATGTGCATCGTGGCCTTTTCGGCGGTGAGGCGCATCGGCCCCTGCACGATCACGACGTTGCCCTCGGCCTCGTAGATCTCGAGATTCTGGATGAAGGAGGTTTGATCGGCCGTGACCTCGATGGGGACGCCCGAGCCGGTCTTGGGGGCGATTGACTGCTGGGCCCCGCCCTTGGCGGCCCAGGCCGGCGGAGCCACCGTGAGCCCCATCAGCAAACTCAGTAAGAGGGCGAGAGGCACCGATCGCGGCCGAGTCCAATCCATCTTAGCCGCTGATGGGAGAGAGCTGACAGCCGCTCAGCAAGGCCTTCACTTCCCCGACCAGCATGAGGGAGCCGGTGAAACAGATGACGTCAGCCGGCGTGGCGAACCGCCTGGCACGATCGAGCGCGTCGGCGACGGACTCGGCCGTCTCCACCGGCCCGACCGTGGCCGGCAACGCGGCGCGCAGCTCCGCGCAGCCGGCGGCGCGAGGCAGATCCACATGCGCCAGCGTCAGGCGATCGGCCAGCGGGGCCAGTCTGCCCAGAACACCGGCCATATCCTTGTCGCGCATCATGCCGACGATCAGATGAATCCGCGAGGAGGGCTGGCGCTCCTTGAACTCCGTCAGATACCGCGCCACCACTTCGGCCGCCGCCGGGTTGTGCGCGCCGTCGACCAGGATCAGCGGATCGCGTTCCAGCGCTTCCAATCGACCCTCCCACCGCACGGACCGGAGCCCGTCGCGCATGGCCGCGTCGCTGACCGAGAACCCTCGGCCGGAGGCCGCCTCAACCAAGGCCAGAGCGCAGGCAGCATTGTCCCACTGGTGTACGCCGGCCAGCGGGAGGGAGAGGCCGGAGATGGTCCGTCCGAACCCCTCATAGGTCCCGCCCGCCGCGCCAAGGCGCGTGATACGGAATTCCCGTCCGAGCCGCACCCGCGGGGCCTGTCGCTCGGCTGCCACGCGATCTATGACGGCCTCGGCATGGACATCCAGCCGGCCGGTGACGATGGGAGTCCGATCTTTGATGATCCCGGCCTTCTCGCCCGCAATGGCAGCGATGGTCGACCCCAGTTGGTCCTGATGATCGAGCGCCACGGTGACAATGGCGGAGGCGAGCGGCCTCAGGACGTTCGTCGCATCGAACCGCCCCCCCATCCCCACTTCGACGACCGCCACGTCGACCCCCGCCTCCGCAAAGGCGCGGAAGGCCATGGCCGTGTTGAACTCGAAGAAGGTCGGCGCCAGATCGGCGCCCGCGGCCGCACGGACCGCTCGGACCAACTCGACCACGGCCTCTTCCTCACACATTCGTCCATCGATGCGAATACGTTCGCGGTAGTCGACCAGGTGCGGAGAGGTATAGAGCCCCACGCGATAGCCGGCCGCCTGCAAGATCGACGCGGCCATCGCCGCCGTCGAGCCCTTCCCGTTGGTGCCGCCGATGTGCAGGCTCGGGCACGCGGCCTGGGGCCGGCCGAGTCGGTCGAGCAGCGCCTCGATCGTGTCGAGCCCCAGTTTGATCCCGTGCTTCTGCAATCCGTACAGATAGGCAACGGCATCGCGGTAGGCGGTGGTCATGGGGGATAGAGGCCGGGAACGCTAGCCTACATTATTCATGACGATGCGTGACGAAAGCGCCAAGACGCCATGCGTCGGACCCATTGCAAGGAGAAGAGCAATGGGTACCCCCATGCGGAGCCCCGAGAGGCCGAGCAACTTGAAACAGTATGTGGAGGCCACGAGGGGCGAGCCTGCCCGCTTGGCTGCAGGAAACTCGCAGCCAAGCTTGTCGCAGCCGGGGGACCCGTTGCTCTTCCGTCGCAACGGGTCGAACGGCGGTTGCAGTAGCAAGCGATCATGACTACTGTGGGCTAGAAGTGGCTCAGCAGCGTGCTGAGCGTCTCCTTGAGATGCTTCCGCTTCACGATCATGTCGATCATGCCGTGATCGAGGAGAAACTCGGAGCGCTGGAACCCCTCGGGCAATTGCTGCTTGATGGTCTGCTCGATGACGCGGGGACCGGCAAACCCGATCAAGGCCTTGGGCTCGGCAATGATGACGTCGCCCAGCATGGCGAAGCTGGCCGTCACGCCGCCGAAGGTCGGATCCGAGAGGATGGTCACGAAAGGCACCTTGGCTTCTCCCAACCGCGCCACGGCGGCCGACGTTTTGGCCATCTGCATGAGGGAGAGAATCCCCTCCTGCATCCGCGCGCCGCCCGAAGCGGTCACCAGGACCAGCGGCAGTCGGCCCGCCACGCTGCGATCCGCGGCCCGACTGATCTTTTCTCCCACCACGGCGCCCATGCTCCCGCCCATGAAACTGAAATCCATGACGCCGAGCATGACCTTCCGGCCGTTGATCGCGCCCTCCCCCATCACGAGCGCGTCTTTTCGTCCGGTCTTCTGCTGCTGGGCCTTGATGCGGTCCTTATAGGCGCGGGTGTCGGAAAAATTGAGCGGGTCCTGCGGCTCCAGCTCGGCATCGCATTCCTTGAACGTGCCGAAGTCGATCAGCATGGCGATCCGCTCCGACACCGAGACGGGAAAATGGTAGTCGCACTTGGGACAGACCTTGTTGTTCCGTTCGACTTCCTTGCGATAGACGATCTCCCGGCAGTGGTTGCACTTGAGCCACATGCCTTCGACCGTCTTCGACTTTTTCGGCGCGTCCGTTTCTTCGGACTGACCCTTTTGCTTCTTGAACCAGGCCATGTTAGACCTCGATGTCGCGGTCCTCGTCGAGCACGATGAGATGCTTGATGCCCAATTTGCCCAACTGCGCTTCGATCGTCTGCCGAAAACGCGGCTTCAGGTGATAGACGTATACCGGCAGATCGGGCCTCCCGAGCTTCTTGAATTCCTGGGCCAAGAGGGACGGCGTGAGGTGCTTGCTGACCGCCGCCAACTCCGCCATTTCGTCGGGGAAGGAGGTCTCGATGAAGGCCGCCTTCAAGTTCGGTTCCCGCGCCGCCCGGGTCCAAATGTCGTCCGTGACGTAGGTATCGCCGCTGTAGACGATGGCGGCGTCCCGATCCCGCACGATAAATCCCACCGTCGGCACCAGGTGATTCACGGGAACCGGCGTCACGCGCAAGTCGCCGACCACCGCGTCTTGATGGGGGGCGATCGGGGCTTTGCGGAAAATCGGCTTGGCCGGAGTGGGCAACCGCAGAAAATCCGGGTAGATCGTATCGTTGAAGATGTGCGCCGTGAGTCCGTCCAGGACGGAGGCCGTGCTGGTCAGCGAGACCGGCTCCCCCCCTTCGTCGACGAGGGTGTCCGCCATCGTCGGCAGCCCCTTGATATGGTCGAAGTGCAGATGGGAGACCAACACGTGCCGGATACGTCGGACCTCATCGATCCGCAGCGCCGCGGCCACGGTGCCGGCGTCGAGCATCACGGCGCCGTTGATGAGAAACCCGCTCGTCCGGCATTGGTGCCGATTCGGTCCGCCCAGCACCAGATCGGACCCGTGGCACCCGAGGACCCGAATTTTCACGCCCCCTCCCGTTGCACCCGAGGCAGAATAGCATAGGGCTGCACCCGCTTCAATTGATCGGTTTGGCGATCCTCATTGCCAGCCTCTCGAAAGGCGCGTATAACTACGACTATCCGCGGATGGACTGGACAGCGGACGCGGCGCTCACGGACGAGAAAGGATACGGCCATGGAACTCGGATTCGTCGGACTCGGCAAGATGGGCATGAACATGGTGACCCGACTGCGTCGGGATCAGCACCGGGTCGTGGTCTACGATCGGGCCCCCGAGCTGATCAAGCAGGCCGAAGGGGCCGGGTGCATCGGCGCCGCCTCGTTGCAAGATCTGGTCGCCAAGCTGAAGGGCCCCCGCAGCGTGTGGATCATGGTGCCCTCCGGCGCGCCGACGGAAGAGACGATCAACCAGGTGGCCGGTCTGCTGAGCGCCGGCGACGTGATCATCGACGGCGGCAACAGCAACTTTCACGACGATCCCCGCCGCGCGGCCGAGTTGAAGAAGCGCGACCTCCATTATATGGACGTCGGCACCAGCGGCGGCATCTGGGGCTTGAAGCTCGGCTACTGCATGATGGTCGGCGGCGAGAAATCCGTGGTCGACCGCCACGAGCCGATCTTGACGACGCTGGCCCCTGAGAACGGCTGGGCCTACATGGGCGGCCACGGCGCCGGCCACTACGTGAAGATGGTGCACAACGGCATCGAGTACAGCATGATGCAGGGCTATGCGGAAGGCTTCGAGCTGATGTCGAAGAGCGAGTACCGGCTCGACTTGGCCAAGATCGCGGACCTCTGGATGCACGGGAGCGTCGTCCGCTCCTGGCTCCTCGACCTCACCGCGGGCGCGCTGAAGGAGGACCCGAAGCTCGAAGGGATCAAGGGCTACGTGCAGGACTCCGGCGAAGGGCGATGGACGATCTTGGACGCCATCGACAAGGATGTGCCCGTGCCCACGCTCACGGCCGCCCTGTTTACTCGATTCCGCTCTCGGCAGGATGAATCCTTCGCGGAAAAGCTGCTGGCCGCGATGCGGAACGCCTTCGGCGGGCATGCCGTGCGGAAGCGATCAGCCTAGTTCGAGCCGGCTAGGGCTGCAGCAGTTGGGCGGCAACCGTCGCCAGTCCTAAGGCCACGCTGCTCAGACAAGCCAGGGCTTGCACGGCGGCCAGCGCATGCCGCCCCCGCCCCGTCGACCACAAGACCGGCAGGCTCATCAAGGCGCCGATCCCGCCCATCGCCAGGATCGAGCCCAATCCAAACGCAAGGATGTAGGCCAGCCCCTCCCAGAGGGTGCGGACCGTCGCCACCACCACCAGCAGCAACGCCGCCGAGCCCGCCAACCCGTGCACCAGTCCGACGACCATCGGTCTGACCAGCGGGGAGCCGTCGTGCGCATGGGCATGCTCCGTCTCCATCCGGTGCGTATGCAAGTGCACGTGCGCGGCGCCGTCATGCGCGTGGGCATGCACATGCCAGCGATCCCGCCAGAGCGTCCAGGCCAGTGATCCGCCCAGCAGCACGAGCATGAGGCCGACCGCGGTTTCGCAGGCCCTCGCAAAGGAGGGCGGAAGGCGAACGCCCAACGCGATGGCCGCGAGGCCGATCGCCAGGAGCGTGGCGGTATGGCCGAGGCCCCAGCAGGCGCCGATCAATCCGGAGGTCTTGAGGTCCCGTTGCCGCGCGACGATCGAAACGATCGGCTCCCCGGCGGAAATCATCGTTGTCGATGGCGGATCAAACGACGCCACCGTCGCCGAAGCGCGCGCTGCCGGCGCGGAGGTCCTCCGGCAAGAAGGCCGCGGCTACGG
>CAYZTJ010000019.1:30661-33345 GCA_964481215.1 uncultured Nitrospira sp.
AGGTCCCGTTGCCGCGCGACGATCGTCGAGACAGCGGCCAAGTGGTCGGCATCGAGCGCATGGCGAGCCCCGAGCAGAAATCCCAGGCTGAGGGTTGTGGCGAAGTGGAGGTCGGTCATGGGGGCGCCGAGTCGGACTGAACAGGCGGATCGCCCGGAGGAGGAAGCCCGCCGCGCGGGACTCAGCCGCCGCGCGCGTGCATTTCGAGGTGCGGGTCCTGGCGAAGCTGGCCGATCTCGATGAGCCGTTCCTCGCGAAGCCCGAGGCGTTCGAGCGCCTTGCGCTCCTCCGCTCCCCGATCGCGTCGTCGCTGCCAGCCGATGCGAATCAGCGACTTGATTTCCGCGTCTGATAGGCCGCGGCGCAGCGGCTCCCGGAGATCGATGCCTTCCTTGCCATAGAGGCAGAGATACCAGAGGCCGTCGGCCGTCAGTCGGCTCCGATCGCAGGTATTGCAGAAGGGAGCGGTGGTCGACGCAATAATGCCGAAGGTTGTGCCGTCCGGCAGCCGATACCGTTGGGCCGGGGCCGAACTCTGCTCCTGAACGGGTTCCACGCCCCCGTACCAACGCCCGATCATGTCCAGCATGCCGTCCCGCGAGATGACCTTGGCCATCGACCAGCCGGTCGCCCCGCCGACATCCATATACTCGATGAAGCGGACTTCCGCCTCGACGCGCTTGCCATACTCAAGGAGATCGATCAGCTCGTCGTCGTTGAACCCTCGGATCGCCACCGTATCGAGCTTCAAGCCGGTGAACCCTGCCGCCCGCACGGACGCAATCCCCTCCAACACGTTCTCGTGCCCCTCCCGACGCGTGAGCGCTTTGAACCGATCGGGACGGAGGGTATCCAGACTCACCGTCACACGGTGCAGCCCGGCCGCCTTGAGCGCCGGCGCCTGCTCGGGCAGCAGCATGCCGTTGGTCGTGAGCGCCAGCTCCTGAATCGCAGGGTTCTGCCGCAACATCCCGATGAGGGTCGGAAGATCCCTCCGCAGCAGCGGCTCCCCGCCGGTCAGCCGCACCTTGTCGACGCCGACTTCCGTAAACATCCGCGTGAGGGCGGCGACCTCTTCGAAGGAGAGAATGGTATCGCGCGGCAGCCAGGCGTAGTCTTCCTCCGGCATGCAATAGTTGCAGCGGAGATTGCAGCGATCGGTCACCGAAAGCCGCAGACTCTTCAGCGGACGCCCGAAACTGTCACCGACTGTGGGAAGTGGAGACGTCATGCCGTTTTCTAGTTTACAGGATGTTCAAAATGGCCATCCAGTAAGGCCGCAGCGAGCGAGCATGTGAACGCTGAACGATAAACGAGGAACGCTGAGCGGCAGAAAGGATTTTTCCCTTCATCACTCATCGTTCATACTTCAGCGTTTCCCGGCTGGAGGCCATTTCAACATTCTGCCTAGGGATGTTCCTCGACCCAATGATCCCCCTCCGGCGTATGCTCCTGCTTCCAGATGGGGGTGATCTGTTTCAGCTCGTCGATACACCACTTGCAGGCGCGAAAGGCCTCGGCACGGTGCTCGGCGCCCACCACGATCAGCACGATGTTCTCGCCGATCTGAATCTCGCCGTACCGGTGCAGAATCAAGACCTCGATGACGTCGAAGTCCTTCAAGGCCCGCTCGCGAATCTCGCGCAACCGCTTCTGCGCCATCCCTTCGTAATGCTCGAACGTGATCCCGCTCACGTCGCGGCCGCGGGACCGATCCCGGGCCGTGCCGAGGAAGGTGGCAATCCCGCCGATCCGCTTCGAACGCGCACGCACGCGGTCGATCTCCTGATCGATCGAGAAGTTCTCCCGCTGCACGCGGACGAGCATGGTTTCATCGATGGTCGACAGGTTGGCGCTCATGGTCGGGCTCCACCGGCAAAGGGAGGCAGCAAGGCGATGTCGTCCTGGTCGCTCACGATGCTGTCTTCCTGGGCAATGTCTTGATTGATCGAAACCAGCACTTTTTTCTTATGGATGAGTTCCGCAATCTCCGGATGCGACGCGTCGAGGGCCGCCACCAAGTCTTTGACCTGCCGGCCGCCGTTCAGGGCGATGGCCAACTCCGGACGATTGCCCGCCAGCGATTTGGTCATCCCGAAGAGTCGCACCGTCACCATGGTCCAGTTCCAATTCCTAAACCGGCCTAGCGGCCGCGGACATAGGTCCCTGATTTACCGCCGGATTTCGACAGCAGATACACGTCGCCGACGCTGATGGCCTTGTCGACCGCTTTGCACATGTCATAGATGGTGAGCGCGGCGACTGAGACGGCGGTCATGGCCTCCATCTCGACGCCGGTCGGCCCGGTCGTCTTCACGGTGGCCGTGACCAGAATCGAGCAGAGCCCGTCCCGATCCGGTTGGGGCTCCTCTTTGAAGCCGATGTCCACGCTGCTCACGATCATCGGATGGCACATCGGGATGAGGTCCGGGGTGCGCTTGGCCCCCATGACCCCGGCCACTTGCGCCACCGCCAACACGTCCCCCTTGGCGATCTTGCCGCGTTGAATCTGTTCGAGGGTTTCAGGCTTGAGGAAGACCTTGGCTTGCGCCGTGGCCACACGCTCCGTGGCGGGCTTCGCAGTCACATCGACCATGCGAGCCCGCCCGGATTCGTTGAAATGGGTAAAATCAGCCATTTTTCCAGCGGATGGCTCAGCTCTTACACGGCAGCGGGATTATAGG